>NZ_JBEZZB010000116.1:0-34364 GCF_040638955.1 Actinoplanes sp. NPDC024001 | reverse complement strand
CTCCCACCCATCGCCTAAACGATGAGCCGGGGTATTGCCATAATTGGCACTGGCTTATCAAGCACCCTGTTGAGTTCTCAAAGAACAACCGCACATCGAAACCGAACCTCGCTCGGAGGCTCGCTCTCAAGGCAACCGTTCAAGCTTACCTGGTCGTTTTCGCCTCGCAGGAACCGGGGTCCCTGCTGGCCTCGCCCAAGTGGTTTCCCTAGGTGGGAAAGAGTGGCTCTGGCAGACCGGCCGACGATCGTTGTCCGATCAATCCGCCCGGCTCCCTGCCGGCTGTGTCACTCTACCCGGTCGGCCTCGCGGCTGCAAATTCGCGGGGCTTGTTTCAGCCCGTCTGAATCACCTGCCGCACCGCCCGGCGCTGAGGTCAAGCATAGCTCGCCCTCCGCGGCCCCCGAGGCCACCTTCCGGATTGTCACTTTCGTGGCTGTCCGTACCGGTTTCCCGCGGGCAGAGAAGAAGTTACGGGACACGGGTGGGTGACCGCAAATCGACGTCCATGCCCGCCTCAGTGGCGCGGTCGCACACGCAGGAAGGAAACCGTGACAGAGTGGCGTCATGAACGCATCCGAGACGCTGGCGGTCGACGCGTTCCTCAGCCTCATCGTGCCGCTCTGGCAGATCGTGATCGGCCTACTTGTGCTGGTCACCGTGGCTGTCTCGGTGCACCGGCTGTTCTTGAGGGGCCCCTCCCGGATGGGAGGGGCACTTCTCTTGGTGGGCGGCGCCGTGGTCGGACTGGCCGTCGTCAGCTATCTCGTCGAGACTCTGTGACGCCGGATACACCTTGATCAGAGCCGGCGGTTCGCCAGGCTCGGCAGCTCGGCCCGGATGGTCTCCAGCCGCTCCAGGTCCAGGTCAGCGAAGGTGACACCGACCGTGTCCGGCGCCTGAGCCAGCACCGTCCCCCACGGGTCGATGATCATGCTGCGGCCGAAGCAGGTGCGGCCCGGCTCGTGATCGCCGATCTGACCCGCGGCCAGGACGTAACACTGGTTCTCGATCGCGCGGGCACGGAGCAGCACCTCCCAGTGGTCCCGGCCGGTGTGCAGCATGAAGGCCGCCGGCACCACCAGGATCCTGGCGCCGGCCACCGCGAGGCGGCGGTAGAGCTCCGGGAAACGCAGGTCGTAACAGATGCTCAGACCGGTGGGGACGCCGTTGATCTCCGCGATCACGGTCTCCGCACCCGGCGCCACCGAACGCGACTCCTGGTAGGAGACGCGACCCGCGATCTCCACGTCGTACAGATGGATCTTGCGGTAGGTGGCAGCTAGCGCGCCGTCCGGCGCGAACAGCAAGGTCGTGTTGAAGGTCCGGCTCTCGTCCGGGCCGGTCTCGTGGAACGAGCCGGCGTGCACCCAGATGCCCAGCTCGTGGGCGGCCGCGGCGAAGAAGGCGGCGAACTCGCCGTCGACCGGCTCGGGTTTCGGTGCGTCGGCCGACCGGCCGAGGAAGTCCACGTATTCCGGCAGCACCGCGAGCTCGGCGCCGCCTGCGGCGGCGCGCTCGAGCAGGCCACGAGCGACGGTGAGATTGTGGGCACGGTCTTCACGTGCGTTCAGCTGGCAGACGGCGACGCGCATGAATTCGAGGGTACGGCCTACGAAGCTCCCGTGGCTTTCTCCGCAGTTGGCCGCAGCCCCGAGGCAGGCTGATGCATCGGTCACCGACTACTGCCGGCTGTCCCCCATCAGCCGCGGGCAAGGGAACCCGCTCGTGGCCAGCACCCCCGGGTCGCAAGTCAGCTCCACAGCATCCGCGTCGCCTGGCCGGCATTCAGGCACAGCGTGCGGCCGCGGTTACATCCCGGCCAGCGTCGGTGGCGGTTGGATCCCGGCCAGCCGGGGCTGAAACGGCACCACCGCCGGCCCGAGTGGGACGGCGGTGGTGGAAGAGCTGGTGAGAACCGCTGATCAGGCGGACTTCTCCTCGCGGTCGGGACGGCGACGCCGGCCGACGAACTCGCGCGGGACGATCGTCGGGATCACGTTCTCCACGACGACCTCGCGGGTGATCACGACCCGGGCCGCGTCGGGGTTGCTGGGCACCTCGAACATGACGTTCTGGAGGACTTCCTCCATGATCGCGCGCAGGCCGCGAGCGCCGGTGCCGCGGAGCATGGCCTGGTCGGCGATGGCCTCCAGCGCGCCCTCGTCGAACTCCAGCTCGACGCCGTCCAGCTCGAAGAGACGCTGGTACTGCTTCACGTAGGCGTTGCGCGGCTCGGTGAGGATCTTGATGAGAGCGTCCCGGTCCAGGTTGCGGACCGTAGTGATCACCGGGAGGCGGCCGATGAACTCGGGGATCAGGCCGAACTTCAGCATGTCCTCCGGCATGACCCTGCTGAAGATGTCGTCGGTGTTCCGCTCCGAGATCGACCGCAGCCGGGCGCCGAAACCGACACCGCTCTGCCCGACCCGCTGCTCGATGATCCGGTCCAGCCCCGCGAAGGCGCCGCCGACGATGAACAGCACGTTGGTCGTGTCGATCTGGATGAACTCCTGGTGCGGGTGCTTCCGGCCGCCCTGGGGCGGAACGTTGGCGACCGTCCCCTCAAGGATCTTGAGCAGCGCCTGCTGCACGCCCTCGCCGGAGACGTCCCGGGTGATCGACGGGTTCTCGCTCTTGCGGGCGATCTTGTCGACCTCGTCGATGTAGATGATGCCCTGCTCAGCGCGCTTGACGTCGTAGTCAGCCGCCTGGATGAGCTTGAGCAGGATGTTCTCGACGTCCTCGCCGACGTAACCCGCCTCGGTGAGCGCCGTGGCATCCGCGATCGCGAACGGCACGTTGAGCATGCGGGCCAGGGTCTGCGCCAGGTGCGTCTTACCGCAACCGGTGGGGCCGATGAGCATGATGTTGGACTTGGCGACCTCGACGTCACTACCCGCGCCGGGCGCGCCGTTCGACTCCGCCTGAATCCGCTTGTAGTGGTTGTAGACCGCGACGGAGAGGGCTCTCTTCGCCTGCTCCTGGCCGACCACGTAGTTGTCCAGGAACTGGCAGATCTCCATCGGCTTGGGAAGCTCTTCCCACTTCACCTCGCCGGTCTCGGCCAACTCCTCCTCGATGATCTCGTTACAGAGATCGATGCACTCGTCGCAGATGTAGACCCCTGGGCCCGCGATGAGCTTCTTGACCTGCTTCTGCGACTTCCCACAGAAGGAGCACTTGAGTAGGTCGCCACCGTCACCGATCCGTGCCACCTACGTTCTCCTTGCTTTGGTTGGCCGGCCGTCAACCGGTCCGTGTCCGAGGACGGATTGCCTCGTTGCCATCTCATCGTCCGCCGACCCGCGTAACTGAGGCTGCGGACTCGACGTTACCCGCAAAGGGGCTGTTCTCCGACCCCCCAAAACGGGCGTGTCAGGGGTCGGCCAGTTTAGCTGTCGCCCGGCCGACCCCTGACATCGCACATTCAGCTTCAGACGCCGACGGTCTGCAGGCTCTTCTTACGCGTTGCCAGGACGACGTCGACCAGGCCGTACTCCTTGGCCTCGTCCGCCGTCATGATCTTGTCGCGGTCGATGTCCTTGCGGACCTTCTCGATCGACTGGTTGGAGTGGTGCGAAATCATCTCCTCCAGCTGAGTCCGCATCCGCATGATCTCGCGGGCCTGGATCTCGATGTCCGACCCCTGGCCGTAACCACCCTCGGTGGCCGGCTGGTGGATGATGATCCGCGAGTGCGGCAGGGCCATCCGCTTGCCGGGCGTGCCGCCGGCGAGCAGGACCGCGGCGGCGCTGGCCGCCTGGCCGAGGCAGACCGTGCTGATGTCGGGCCGCACATACTGCATGGTGTCGTAGATGGCCGTCATCGCGGTGAACGAGCCACCGGGCGAGTTGATGTACATCAGGATGTCACGGTCCGGGTCGGTGCTCTCCAGCGTCAGCAGCTGGGCCATCACGTCGTTGGCCGACGCGTCGTCCACCTGGACGCCGAGGAAGATGATCCGGTCCTCGAACATCTTGTTGTAGGGGTTCGACTCCTTGACACCCCACGAGGTGCGCTCGGAGAACGAGGGCAGCACGTAGCGGTTGTGCACCGGAGCGAACCCGGGAGGCATGGTCAGGTCGGTCATGGTTCAGCTCCTCAGTTCAGCGTTCCGGCACCGTCGGGGACCTGCTGGGCCCCGGTGATCACCTTGTCGATGAAGCCATAGTCCTTGGCCTCGGTGGCCGTGAACCAGCGGTCCCGGTCGAAGTCGGCCGCGATCTGCTCCGGAGTCTGTCCCGTGTGGTACGCGATCCGCTCCTGGAACATGCGCTTGGTGTAAAGCATCTGCTCCGCCTGGATGGCGATGTCGGCGGCGGTGCCGCCCATGCCACCGGACGGCTGGTGCATCATGATCCGCGCGTGCGGCAATGCGTACCGCTTGCCCGGGGTGCCGGCACAGAGCAGGAACTGCCCCATCGACGCGGCCATGCCCATCCCGACGGTCGAGACGTCGTTGTCGATGAACTGCATCGTGTCGTAGATCGCCATGCCCGAGTAGACAGAACCACCGGGCGAGTTGATCCACAGGTGGATGTCCGCCTCCGGGTCCTCGGCGGAGAGCAGCAGCAGCTGCGCGCAGATGCGGTTGGCGACCGCGTCGGTCACCTCGCTGCCGAGGAAGATGATCCGCTCACGCAGCAGGCGGTTGTAGACCGAGTCGTCGAGGTTGCCACTGAGTGATTCGCCCCGGCGCAGCGAGGGGCTCGCGGGGATGTGGAGATCGGTCATGGCAGCCCTTCACAGCTGACTGTGTCGGCCGAACGATCCGGCCGGCAGGTTGTCCGTCGTACGACCAACCTAACTGGTCGGATGCGCATCAGCTTCCCGCTCGGGGGACTGTTCGCTGACAGCGCACCCGCGTACCCGTACCGGGAAATGCCGACGGCCACCGCGCAGCGAAATGCTGCGCGGTGGCCGTGCGGGGTTGATCTCTCTCAGTGGTTGTGCCCGGCGTGCTCGTCGTCGCCGTTGCGCAGGTCGTCGAGGGAGAGCGTGTTGCCGTCGCTGTCCTTCATCGTGACCTGCTCCATCACCGAGGCGAGGGCCTTGCCCCGGCGCACGTCGCCGAAGACGGCGGCCGCGGCGCCCGAGCGGACCAGCTGGTCGTAGTACTGCTGGGGCTGCATCTGGGCGCGCTGCGCCCGGTGCACGATCTCGTGACCGAACTCGTCGTCGCTGACCTGGACGTCCTCGGCGTCGGCGACGGTGTCGAGCAGCAGCTGGATCCGGACGCCCTCCTGGGCCGCCTCGGTCAGCTCCTGGTCGATCTGCTCCTCGGTCTTCTCCTCGGAGGCGAGGTAGTCGGCCAGGGTCGCGCCGATCCGCTCCAGCTGGTCGGTCATGGCCTGCTTGCGGCCCTCGACCTCCTCCTTGACGACGCCCTCGGGAGCCGGGATGTTCGCCGCCTCCACGAGCTGCTTGAGAGCCTCGTCACGGGCAGCGTAGATCTGCTCGACCTTCTTCACCCGGGAGAGCCGCTCGCGCAGGTCGCCCTTCAGCTCCTCGAGGGTGTCGAACTCGCTCGCCAGCTGGGCGAAGTCGTCGTCGATCTCGGGGAGCTGCTTGTCCTTGACGGTGCGCACGACGACCTTCACCTCGGCGTCGCGACCGGCGAAGTCGCCGCCGACGAGCTGAGTGGTGAAGGTGGCCTCCTCGCCGGCGGAGAGGCCGACGAGCACCTCGTCCAGACCGGGCAGCAGCTGCTTGCTGCCGACCTCGTGGGAGATGTTGGTGGCCGAGCCGCCCGGCACCTCCTCGCCGTCGACGGTCGCGTTCAGGTCGAGCTGGACGTAGTCGCCCTCCGCAGCGGCGCGCTCCACGGTCTTCAGGGTGGCGAAACGCTCCCGCAGGCCGTTGATCTGCTCCTCGATCTCGCTGTCACCGATCTCGACGGCCGGAACCGTCACGGTGATGCCGGAGAGGTCCGGGACGGTGATCTCCGGGCGGACGTCGACCTCGGCCGTGAACTTCAGCGGCGCGTTGTCGGCGAACTCGGTGATCTCCACCTCGGGACGGCCCAGGGTCTTGACCTCGTGCTCCTGGACCGCGGCGAGGATCTGCTGCGGGATCGCCTCCTGCACGGCCTCGTTGAGGACCGCGCCCCGGCCGACCCGCTGGTCGATCACGGCAGGTGGAACCTTGCCACGACGGAAGCCCGGCACCTGAACCTGCGCGCCGATCTCCCGGTACGCCTTCTGCAGGCTCGGCTTGAGCTCGTCGAACGGCACCTCGATGGCGAGCTTCACCCGGGTCGGGCTCAGAGTCTCGACGGTGCTCTTCACAGGCGTACTCCTTGTTGCTGCGGATAGATGGTGGCAGTCGGGGTGGCGGGATTTGAACCCACGGCCCCTCGCTCCCAAAGCGAGTGCGCTACCAAGCTGCGCCACACCCCGTGGCGTCGGCCAGTGTATGCGGTCCGCTTGCCTGCGTGTGCGCTGGAGTCACCTGCTGGGGAATCCGGTTCGCGCGGACGGGAGATGATTCAGTAAGCTGTGCACGAACCCCGGACGTTCTCGGGGATCATGCGGGCGTAGCTCAATGGTAGAGCCTCAGTCTTCCAAACTGATTACGCGAGTTCGATTCTCGTCGCCCGCTCTCTCGCATCAGCCCAGGTCACATGACCTGGGCTGAGTCATTTCCGGTCGGCTGCGGCGGTGAAGGCGTTCTCCTGGGCGAGGCGCCGCAGGGCGCTGATCGCCTGGTCCATCAGCACGGTGCCGAGCACGATGCGCTCGGCCAGCTCGCCACGATGGACGGCCGGCGGCAGGCCGGCCACCTCGCTGCGGGCGAGTGGTTCGAGGGCGTCCGCGTACGGATCCAGCAACCGCGCGATGTCGGCGTCGGCGTCGGCCGCCGGGCTGGCGTCGTCGTTGCCGATCGGGCCGGACAGCAGGCGGAGCGCCGCGAGGACGGCCGCCAGGTCGGCACGGGCCGGCGAGGACTCGCCGACGGTCCACTTCCGCGCCGCGAGGTAGCGGTCGACGGCCGGCAGCGCCTCCGCGGTGTGCTGGTGGGCGACCCGCCGGGAGACCGCCGCGTGGGCGGCGGCCGCGACGTCGGCGGCGCCGCGCTCCGGGTCGTCGACGGCGGCCAGCACCTGCTGGGTCTGCTCGACCGTGAGCCCGCCCACCTCGAGCAGGGCCCGGATCAGGCGGATCCGGTGCAGGTGCCGCTCGTCGTAGCGGGCCTGGTTGCGGGCGGTGGACTCACCCCGCGGGAGCAGGCCGATCCGGATGTACCACTTCACGGTCGCGCTGGAGACGCCCGCCCGGCTCGTCAGATCCGCCATCCGCATGCCGCCATCCTAGACATGGATAGTGGATAGTCCTACTATCCGTTTTAGTCGCTCGAGGAACGGGAGAGAACGATGCTGGTGATCGGCGCCACGGGAGGCACCGGACAGGAAGTAATCCGACAGGCGCTGGCGCGCGGCCGGCAGGTCACCGCCCTGATCCGGCGCGACACCGACCGGGCCGCCCTGCCCGGCCGGGTCCGGGCGGTGGTCGGCGACGTGCTCGACCCCGGGTCGCTGAGCACCGCGCTGGCCGGTCAGGACGTCGTCGTGTCGGCACTCGGCGTGCGACGGGGGCAGCCGGCGGGCAGCGTGCGGTCGGCCGGCACGGCCACCCTGGTCGCCGCGATGACGGCGGCCGGCGTCCGCCGCCTCGTCGCCGTGTCGTCGGTCGGGGTCGGGTCGAGCGCCGCCGCCCAGACCCGGCCGGCCCGCCTGCTCTGGCCGCGGCTGGCCGGCCCGGACCGGCTGCCCGAGGCGTCGCGCGCCGAGGACTCGATAACCGCGTCGGCTCTCGACTGGACGATCATCCGGGCGCCCCGGCTGGTCGACGGCCCGGTGAGCGGGCGGCTTGCGGTCGGCGAGACCCTGCGGCTGCCGCTGAGGGCTCAGTTGCGCCGGTCGGATCTGGCGCGGGCGCTGCTGGACAGCGCCGAGGACGAGGGCTCCATCGGGCGGCGGACATCGGCGATCACGCGGGCCGGAGCTTGACAGGTGACCAAATGGTCACCTAACTTAGCGTCATGACAGACGACGACCGGGTGTTCAAGGCTCTGGCCGATCCCAGCCGTCGCTTCCTGCTCGACCTGCTCTTCGCGCGTGACGGCCGCACGCTCACCGAGCTGGAGTCGGAGCTGGAGATGACGCGGTTCGGCGTGGCCAAGCACCTGCGGGTGCTCGAGGAGGCGGGTCTCGTCGTCGCGCGCCGGTCCGGCCGGGAGAAGTTGCACTTCCTCAACCCGGTCCCGATCCGGCAGATCCACGACCGGTGGATCGACAAGTACACCGAGCACCACGTGACCGCACTCATCGATCTCAAGCACACGCTGGAGGAAGAGTCATGAGCACCACGCAGGTCTACCGAGTCTGGATCAAGGCGAGCCCGGAGAAGATCTGGACCGCGATCACCGACCCGGGGTGGAACGCGCGCTACGGCTACGCTGCCCCGCAGTTCTACGAGCTCAACAAGGGTGGCCGGTTCCATTCCACGGCCACCCGGGAGATGAAGGACTACGCCGCCGCCAACGGGTTCGAGATCCCCGACACGATCGTCGACGGGGAGGTGCTCGAGGCCGAGCCGCCGCGGCGGCTGGTGCAGACCTGGCGGATGCTGATGGACCCGACCACCGCGGCCGAGCCGTTCACCACGCTCACCTACGAGATCGAGGACGCCGGTCCCGGCGTCTGCCGGGTCACCGTCACCCATGAGCTGGCCGGTGCGCCGGCGCACGCCGCGATGGTCGCCGGCAGCCCGGAGGCGGCCGCCGAGGGTGGCGGCGGCTGGGCGTGGGTCCTCAGTGACCTCAAGTCGCTGCTGGAGACCGGCAAGACAATGGCGGCCTCCTGACGGAGAGTCACCAGCCGGCTCGGCACCGCCGAGCCGGCCACCGCCGGTCAGCCCACGTAACGGCGAGCCGTCGAGCGCCGCTGCTCCTCGTCCAGGACGCCGAGACGGGCCTCCACCACCGCCGGCCGCGGCCGGCGGTGCGTGATCAGCCAGGCCGCGCCGCGCACGGCGTCCAGCACGCCGAGCAACGAGGTGCGGTCGCGCGGGACGGTCCGGGCCAGAAAGAGCGTCCGGCGTACGGCGGCGCCGACCGGCCGTCGCAGCCAGGTGAACCAGAGCGTGTTGCGCAGGCCGACCCGCCGCCGGTGCGTGGCGTCGCGCAGCGCTGACGCCCGGTGATGCACGGTCAGCTCCCCCAGATAGCAGAGCTCCCAGCCGGAGCTGAGCAGATCGGTGGCGAGCAGCTCCTCCTCCCCGCCGAGCCAGAGCCGCTCGCTGAAGCCGCCGGCCGCCTCGAACGCGCCGCGCCGCACCACCGACGCGCCGGCCAGGAAACTGCCCAGCGCGGGACCCGGCAGCCAGTCCGGCGCCGGAACCGGCGAGTCCCGCAGCTCGGCCACGATCGGGTCCTCGGCGCCGGACGGCTCGACCACGATCCGGGCGTTGACCAGCGCCAGGCGCGGGTGCTCGTCGAGCACGTCCGCGGCCAGAGCCAGTGAACCCGGGGCCCACCAGGTGTCGTCGTCACAGAACGCGACGTACGGCGTACGCAGTCGTCGTACCCCGATGTTGCGACCGACGGCCCCGAGGTTCGCGCTCAGGGCGACCACCTCGACGGCCGGGAATCGGTCGCGGACCGCGTCAGCGGTCCCGTCGGTGGAACCGTTGTCGACCAGCACCACATGGGGTGCCTCCGGCAGTTGCAACAACCTTTCCACGCAGGCCAGCGCCTCGTCGCGCCGCTGCCACGTGATCACCACGACGCCCACCCGTGAGTCCCCCATGCGCGGTGGCATACCCACGATTCGGTTATCCGCACGCGATGCGGGCAAGCGGGAGACGAACGTTCCCCGAACGAGGAGGCGACATGGTGGACCCGCGCGACATGTACCCGAAGCCCGAGCTGGACGGCGGCGACCAGCAGCCACCCGGCCTGACCTCGGCCATGCCGGACCGGCCGGACCACGGCGAGCAGAGCTACCGCGGCACCGGGCGGCTGACCGGCCGCAAGGCGGTCATCACCGGCGGCGACTCCGGGATCGGGCGGGCGGTGGCGATCGCGTACGCCCGGGAGGGCGCCGACGTGCTCATCTCCTACCTGCCCGAGGAGGAGACGGACGCGGCCGACACCGCGCAGTGGATCGAGAAAGCGGGCCGCAAGGCGGTCACCGTGCCCGGCGACATCCAGGACGAGGCGCACTGCCGGGCGATCATCGAACGGGCCCGGCAGGACCTCGGCGGGGTGGACATCCTGGTGAACAACGCCGCCTACCAGATGGCGCAGCCGGGCGGGATCACCGAGATCACCGACGAGCAGTTCGACCGGGTCATGAAGACCAACCTGTACGCGATGTTCTGGCTCTGCCGGGCCGCTGTCCCGCACATGCCGCCCGGCTCGACGATCATCAACACCGCGTCGGTGCAGGCGTACCTGTCGTCGAGCGCGCTGCTCGATTACGCCACCACCAAGGGCGGCATCGTGGCGTTCACCAAGGCGCTCGCCGAGGACCTGGCCGAGAAGGGGATCCGGGTCAACGCGGTCGCGCCCGGACCGATCTGGACGCCGCTGATCCCGGCCACCATGCCGGAGAAGAAGGTCAAGTCCTTCGGCGGCGACACCCCGATCGGGCGGGCCGGGCAGCCGGCCGAGCTCGCGCCCGCATACGTCTACTTCGCGAGCCCGGAGTCCAGCTACACCACCGGCGAGGTGCTCGGCATCACCGGTGGCAAGCCGGTCAGCTGAACAGGCCGACGGTCCAGTTGAAGGCGTCCATCACCCACTCGGTCTGGCGCAGGTGAGCGAACCCGACGCCGACCAGGAACAGCCCGGCGACCATGTGCGAGCCGCGGGCGGTGTGCCGCACCCGGCCCATCTGCCGCTCCAGCACCAGGCGGCCGACCAGGCGGGACAGCGCGAACACGCCCGCGGCCACGCACACCGTCACGAGGAAGACGGTCGCCGCGGTGGCGAACGAACCCTCCGACGACAGCACCCAGATGCCCCAGCAGACGAAGGCGAAGACCAGGGCGGCGTTCGACCACTCGCTGCCGCGGCGCAGCCGGCGGATGTGCCAGCTGAGGCTGCGCGGCTCGCTCGGGCCGTGCCCGGGCTCCTCCGGCCAGCCGGTGCCGGTCGGCTCGTGCTCGGCGCTGAACTGCTGGGTGCGCTGGGTGACCCGGGCCCGGCCGCGGGTGAACGGCGACTGCTCCGGCTCCGGCGCCGGCGGCACGCCCGGCGCCGCGGAGATCGGTGTGGTGGGCGGGGCCGACTGTGCGGTCGGTTGGTCGGCCCACGGGTCCTGCGGCGGCATGTCGAGCGTCCGCTCGGACCACTGCGGTTGCTCCGGCATCGTTCCCCTCTCGGCCTGCGTACGACGGCGACGTCAAGGTCGAGCGTAGCGAGCCAACAAATCGGTCGCCTTCACCCACGGCAGTCCGTTACACACGAGCCATGAAGGATGCGTTGCGACTGCGGCCCGGCACTGCGGACGATCACCCCGCGGTGATCGATCTTCTCGACACCGTTTTCCACGAGGAGCTCTCGGCGGGATACCGGGAGGTCACGGCGAGCGTCTACGAGCCGGAACGCGCGCTGGTGGTGGAGGACGCGGGCGCCGTGGTCGCGCACACCAACATCCTGAGCAGGGATCTCACCGTGCCAGGCGCGATCGTCCCGGCCGCTCACGTGACCGGTGTCGGGGTGCTTCCCACGCACCGCCGGCGGGGCCTGTTGACGCGGATGATGCACCAGCAGCTGCGCGACGTGGCCGAGGCCGGGCGCGAGCCGATCGCCGTGCTCTGGGCCAGCGAGACCAAGATCTACCCACGGTTCGGGTACGGTCCGGCGTCCGCCCGCCTCAGTCTCTCGATCATGAATCGTGAGGTTCGTCTCCCGGCGCCGCCCGCCGAGCCCACCGGGCAGCTGCGCATGGGCGATCCGCACGATCTGCTGCCCGCCATCACCAAGGTGTTCGAGCAGCTGCGGCCGGAGCAGGTCGGCTGGTCCAGCCGGGACGAGCGCTGGTGGCGATATGTGCTGGTCGACCCGAAGGACGACCGGGACGGCGCCACCAAGCGGTATGCGGTGGTCCACGAGGGCGCGGGCGGACCCACCGGGTACGCGCTCTGGCGGGTCAAGGACAACTGGACCGATCACGGGCCGAACGCCGAGGTGCAGGTGCGTGAGGTGGCGGCCACCGACCCGGAGACCTATCAGGCGCTCTGGCGGTTCCTGCTCGGCATCGACCTGAGCCGGTCGGTGACCGTGCGCCTGGCCCCCGTGGACGAGCCCCTGCAATATCTGGTGGACGAACCCCGGCGGCTCGGCGCCATGCTCCTGGACGGGCTCTGGGTCCGGCTGATCGACGTGCCGCGCGCGCTGGCCGCCCGGCGGTACTCGGCGCCCGTCGACGTCGTGCTGGACGTCACCGACCCGCTGCTGGAGCAGAACACCGGGCGGTGGCGGCTCACCGGCGGGCCGGAGGGGGCGACGTGCACGGCGACCACGGATCCGGCGGATCTGGCCTGCACGGTGACCGAGCTCGGGGCGGCCTATCTGGGGGCGACGAGCCTGTCGTCGCTGGCCGCCGCGGGGCGGGTCCGGCAGCTCACCGGCAACGACCCGACCGCCGCGTTCCGGTGGCATCGGGCGCCGAGTCCGACCGAGGTGTTCTGAGCGGGGCGTGGCGGCGGTAGCGTCGGCGGCATGGGTCAGCCCGAACGCCGGCGCCGCCGCGTGCGCCCCTCCTCGACGTCCGCCCCGGCTGAGCCGGCTGCTCCGCCGGCTTCTCCGCCCGCTGCGACGCCGAGCCCGCCTGCGCCGAGCCCGCCTGTCCCGGGGCCGCCCGCGGTGCCGGGGCCGCCCGCGGTGCCGGGGCCGCCGGCTGTGCCCGCGCCTCCTCCGGTGCCGGGACCGCCGGTGGGATCGCCGGCTGTCCCTGCTCCCGCCGGCGAGGGTGGGCAGCGGCGGAGTGGCTTCGGACGGCGGCCGACCTCGGGTGCGGGAGCCGGTGCCGACGAGCGGGAGGCCGAGCGTGGCCTGCGCGGGCTGGTCGGTTCGGGGTCGTCGCAGGTCAGCGTGGGGGCGGCGCTGCGGGCGCGGGACGCGTCCCGGCCGACCGACGAGCAGATCGCCGAGGCCGAGCGGGACCTGACGATCGTGCGGCGCAACTGGCTGCCGCGCGAGGACCTCCCGCGCCGCTGAGGAGCGTGTGGAGTTCGGGCGCGGAGCGCGCCCGAACGGTGGAACTCGGGCGCGGAGCGCGCCCGAAGTTCACCCGGTGGTTCAGGCGGTGGGGGCGGATTCCGGGAGGTCGGGGAGTTCGCGGGCCACCTCGTAGTCGGCGAGCTGGGCGATCCGGCGGGCGTGCCGGGCGTTGCCCGAGAACGGGGTGGCGATGAACGCCTCGACGAACGCGGTGGCCTCGTCCAGGGTGTGCTGGCGGGCGCCGATCGCGATCACGTTGCTGTCGTTGTGCTGCCGGGCCAGCTCGGCGATCTCGGTCTTCCACACCAGCGCGGAGCGGACACCGGGCACCTTGTTGGCGGCGATCTGCTCGCCGTTGCCGGAGCCGCCGATCACGATGCCCAGCGAGCCCGGGTCGGCCACCACCTTGACGCCGGTGTGGAAGCAGAACGCCGGGTAGTCGTCCTCGGGGTCGTAGGCGTGCGGTCCGACGTCGACCACGTCGTGCCCCTGCTTGACCAGGTGGTTGACGAGGTGGTTCTTCAGCTCGAAGCCGGCGTGGTCGGAACCCAGGTAGAGACGCATGTCGGAAAGTCTTTCAGACGTGGTGGAAGTCTTCAGAAGCACAACGCGGAACGAAGGGCGGACGCCACCTGATCAGCCGCGGCCCGGGCGGCGTCGATGGTGGCCAGCTTCCGGGCGAAGCCGTGGTTCACCCCCATGTAGCGGGTGTGCACCACCGGGACACCGGCGGCGATCAGCGCGTTCGCATAGTCCGCACCCTCGTCGCGCAAGGCATCGTACTCCGCGGTGATCAGCAACGTAGGCGGCATTCCGGACAGATCGGCCACGGCGAGCGGGGACACGTCCGGGGTGAGCCGCTGCACCGGGTCCGGCACGAACGTCTCCCAGGCCAGCTTCATCGACGCGCGGTCCAGGCCGTAGCCGCCGACCTCGTCGTAGGACTCGGCGGAGGTGAGCGGGTCGAGCGCCGGGTAGATCAGCACCTGGTAGTCGAGCGGGGTGGCGGCGTCGCGCTGCCGGCGGGCGGTGACCGTGGCGAGCTGGCCGCCCGCGCTGTCGCCGCCGATCGCCAGCCGGGAGACGTCCAGGCCCAGCTCCGCGCCGGAACGCCGCAGGTAGGACACCACGGTCGCGGCGTCGTCGAGGGCGGCCGGGAAGACGTGCTCCGGGGCCAGCCGGTAGCCGACCGAGACCACGGCGCAGCCGGAGCGCTCGGCCACCCGGCGGCAGAACCGGTCCACGGTCTCGATGCTGCCGTAACACCAGCCGCCGCCGTGCAGGTAGACCAGGACCGGGGTACCGGTCCTGGTCGCGTAGAGCCGGCAGGGCACGCCGTCGGCGTCGAAGTCGGCGACGACCGGCAGCGGCAGCGCCGGGCCGGTCTCCGCCTCGTTCGACTCCTCCATCGCCGCCCGCGCGCCCAGCAACCGCTGGTACGGGTCGGCGGCGAGCTCCTCAGCCGTAGGCCGCCGCCGCAGTTGCGCGGCGGCGGTCACCTGTGGGTGCAACATCAGTCAAGCTGGGCCAGGACGAGACCGCCGCGAGCCTTCGGGGTGAACCAGGTGCTCTTGCGGGGCAGCTTCAGCCGCTCCAGGTTCACCTCGACGAAGTCGTCCACGGTGACCGGGGCGATCAGCACGGCCAGCTCGGCACGGCCGGCGTCGACCTCGCCACGCAGCCACTCGACCGGGTAGTCACCGCCGATGTAGGCGATCCGCTTGTCGCCCGGGTCCAGGCCCAGCGTGTCGCGCAGCATGACGCGTTCCACCAGGGCGTGGTCCAGGTTCTCCACCGAGGTCCCGGTCGGGTTCGGCGGCAGTCCGACGGCGAACGAGCGGCTCTTGGCGTACATCTCGATCGTGCCCTTGGCGGGCAGCTGCGCGGCGCGCGGCAGCTCGGTGACCGTCGCACCGGCCGCGCGAAGCCGGTCGAGAAGCTCGTCGAGCGCCGTGGGCAGCTCGCTGACCAGCCGGTTGTAGGGCTGGATGGCGACCGACGCGGGCGTGGTGACGACCGCCAGGAAGCGCGGCAGGCCGCCGGTCTGCGCGGCGAGGCTGCGGTGGTTGCCGTCGGCGACCACCAGCTCGCCGCCGCCGGCCAGCTCGAGCAGCCGGTCCTGCAGCTCCCCCGGGCCGATCTCCCAGATGGCGTGGGTGCGCCCGGTCGGGTCGAGGTCGGTCGCGGCGGGCTCGCCCGCCGCGTCCGCGGCGTCGGCGAGAGCGGCGTGCAGCTCCTCGCCCTTGCCGGTCTGCAGCAGGAGTACGGGTGAGAGCAGCGTCTGCAGCGCGTCGGCGAGGGCGACCCGTTCGCGGACCTTGCTGATGAAGACGTCCTCGTTGCGGATCACCAGGCCGGGCTCGTCGGCGCTGGTGGAGATCTGCGCGGTCTCCACCATGGCCCACAGCCCGTAGCCGGGCGCCTCGCCCGGCGCGGTGATGCGGTAGAGCACCACGACGTGCTCGGCGGGGCGGTACCGGCCCTCGGACTTCTCGCGCTCCAGCCGGACCACAGCGTCCGGGAGGGCGTCGGAGAAGGACTTCCCGAGCGAATCGGGAGCGAGGTGCGGCATCTCGACGGCCAGCGCGCTGTGCGGGTTGGCCGTGATGATCTCGGTGATTTCGGCGTCGTCGGCGAACTCGTCATAATTCTGGGCCCCGGTACCGCCATTGGTGATCCAGGCCCGGCTGATCGGGTGCACGACCGTCATGGGGGGCAACTTACCCGGCGTGCCTGCGGTGCCTACCAACCGGCATGTTCCCGCGTGACCTGCTCAACTGGGCCATGCGATGTGGATTGACCGGACGCGCGGCCGGAGAGGCCGTCACCGTCACCGGCGGGGCCACCATGACCGCCACATCAGGGGGCAGATCAGCCCAAACGCCGCGCTGGACGCTGATGCTCGATCCGATCGGCTCGCTCTCCGGCATGCCCGCCTCCGGGTTGGATGAGGTGTACATCACCCCATCCAACGACCGGCAGGTTGCAAGGAGGTGCCTCAGTCGAAGATCGGACCGAGGTCGCGACTGCGCTTGAGCTCGTAGAACCCCGGGGTGGCGGCGACCAGCAGGACACCGTCCCAGAGCTTGCCGGCCGCCTCGCCCTTCGGGGCCGGGGTGACGACCGGGCCGAAGAACGCGACGGTCTCCCCCGGGTTCGGGCCCGGCGCGTGGATGACCGGGGTGCCGACGTCGGTGCCGACCGGCTTCATGCCGGCGTTGTGGCTGACCCGCAGCGCCTCGTCGTAGCGGTCGGTGTGCGCGGCGGCGGCGAGCGCCGGGTCGAGGCCGACCTCGGTCAGCGCCTCACGGAACAGCTTCTCGTCGTCGATCTCGTACTTCTGCAGGTGGATGCGGGTGCCGAGGGCCGTGTAGAGGTCACGCAGCACCTCCGGACCGGCGGTCTCGGCGGCGGCGATGCAGACCCGCACCGGCCCCCACCCCTTGTCCATCATGTCCCGGTACTGCTGCGGGAGCTCGTCACGGCCCTCGTTCAGCACCGAGAGGCTCATCACGTTGAAGCGGACGTCGAGGGGGCGGACCTTCTCCACCTCGAGCAGCCAGCGGGACGTCATCCAGGCCCAGGGGCAGAGCGGGTCGAACCACATGTCGACGGTGGCGCGTTCAGTCATAGCTAGATCTTCCACCCGGATCGGTACCCGGTCGGGGTGAGTTCCGTCGCCGCAGGCGCATAGGCTTCGAACAAACGCAGTCAGCTCGAAGGAGAGTGCACGTGGCCGGTGTTCACAACCTGACCCAGGTCGAGGCTGCGGAACGTAGCCGATTGCTCGAGGTGACCGGGTACGACATCACTCTGGACCTGACCGGTTCCGACACTTTTCGATCCACGACGGTGGTCACCTTCCGGTGTGCCGAGCCGGGGGCCGCGACGTTCATCGAGGCGGCCGCCGCCTCGATCCGTTCCGCGACCCTGAACGGCGCCCCGGTCGACCTCACCGGCTGGTCCCCGGAGAACGGCCTGCCGCTGTCCGGGCTCGCCGCCGAGAACACGCTGGTCGTCGACGGCGACTTCAAGTACTCGGCGAGCGGGCAGGGCCTGCAGCGCAGCCTGGACCCGGTCGACAAGGAGGTCTACCTCTACAGCCAGTTCGAGACCGCGGACGCCCAGCGGACGTACGCGTGCTTCGACCAACCCGACCTGAAGAGCGTCTTCACCTGGCACGCCACCGTGCCGGCGCACTGGAAGGTCATCTCCAACATGCCGGTGGACCGCGAGGAGGCGGCCGGCGACGGCGCCAAGGCGGTCCACTTCACCACGTCGCCGCGGATGAGCACCTACATCACGGCGATCTGCGCCGGGCCGTACCACGAGGTCCGCGACTCGCACGACGGCATCGAGCTGGGCGTCTTCTGCCGGGCCTCGATGGCGCAGTACCTGGACGCCGACGACCTGTTCCTGATCACCAAGCAGGGCTTCGACTTCTTCCACGAGCAGTTCGGGGTGCGTTACCCGCTGCCGAAGTACGACCAGCTCTGGGTGCCGGACTTCAACGCCGGCGCGATGGAGAACTTCGGCTGCGTCACGCACGCCGAGTCGCACTACATCTTCCGCTCGCAGGTCACCGACTACGAGTACGAGCAGCGGGCCAACACGATCCTGCACGAGCTCGCCCACATGTGGTTCGGTGACCTGGTCACCATGCGCTGGTGGAACGACCTGTGGCTCAACGAGTCGTTCGCCGAGTGGGCCAGCCACTGGTGCAACACCCACGCCACCCGGTTCACCGACGCCTGGTCGACGTTCCTGTCGATCCGCAAGTCCTGGGGTTACCGGCAGGACCAGCTCTCCTCCACCCACCCGGTCTACTGCGAGATGCCGGACCTGGAGGCGGTCGAGGTCAACTTCGACGGCATCACGTACGCCAAGGGCGCCAGCGTGATCAAGCAGCTGGTGGCGTACGTCGGGCTGGACCCGTTCCTAACCGGCCTGCGGGCGTACTTCGCCAAGCACGCCTGGGGCAACGCCACCTTCGACGACCTGCTCACCGAGCTGGAGTCGGCGTCCGGCCGGGAACTGCGCAAGTTCGCCGCGCAGTGGCTGGAGACCGCCCAGGTCAACACGCTGCGCCCGGTGGTCGAGCTGGACGCCGAGGACCGCTACACCAGCGTCGTGGTCACCCAGGAGGCGCCGGCGGACTACCCGACGCTGCGCACCCACCGCATCGGCATCGGCCTCTACGACCTCGACGGCGACCGGCTGGTGCGCCGGGAACTGATCGAGGCGGACGTGGCCGGGGAGCGCACCGAGATCGCCGCGCTGGCCGGGGTGAAGGCGCCGGACGTGCTGCTGGTCAACGACGAGGACCTGACGTACTCGAAGTTGCGGCTGGACGAGCGGTCGCTGAGCGTGCTGGTGCAGCACATCGCCGGCTTCGAGTCGGCGCTGCCGCGGGCGCTGTGCTGGGCGGCCGCGTGGGACATGCTGCGCGACGCCGAGTTGGCGGCTCGCGACTACGTGGCGCTGGTCTGCGCCGGCCTGCCCGCGGAGACCGACATCAACCTGACCACCGCCACGCTGCGGCAGGCGGCCATGTCGCTGACCAGCTTCGCCGACCCCGCGTGGGCGCCGACCGGATGGGCGATGCTGGCCGACATGGCGAAGACCCAGCTGGCCGCGGCCGAGCCGGGCAGCGGCTGGCAGCTCACCTGGGCGCGGGCGTTCATCACCGCGGCGCGCACCGACGAGCAGGCCGCCGAGCTGCGCGGCTGGCTGACCGGGGAGACCCGGCCGGCCGGTCTGGTGGTCGACACCGAGCTGCGCTGGAGCCTGCTGCAGGCCCTCGCGTCGCTCGGCGCCGCCACCGAGGAGGAGATCGACGCCGAGCTCGACTCGGACCGGACCGCCAGCGGCGAGCGGGAGGCGGCGATCGCCCGTGCGCTGCTGCCCACGCCGGAGAACAAGGCGCGGGTGTGGGCCGAGCTGACCGGGCCGCAGGCGCCGCCGAACTGGCTGAACCGGTCGCTGCTGCAGGGCTTCCAGAGCACCCGCCAGGTGGCTCTGACGGCGCCGTACGCGAAGAAGTTCTTCGAGGTGGTGGGTGACGTGTGGGCCCGCTCGGACAGCGAGCCCGCGCAGGAGTTCGCCACGCTGGCGTACCCGGCGTACCAGATCGGCCAGGAGACCGTGGCGCTGACCGACGCCTGGCTGAGCCGGGAAGGCCAGCCGGCGTCGCTGCGCCGGCTGGTGGCCGAGGGCCGCGACGGCATCCTGCGGGCCATGAAGGCGCGCGAGAAGGACCGCTCGGCAGGTTGATCCATATGGTGGAAAGCCCCACTTCGGTGGGGCTTTCGCACTTTCCGTGACGTAACCGACACTTTCCGAGTAGGCTGGCACTCCGCGGTGATGGAGGTGGCCTGTGACGATGCTCAGCCAGGGTGCCCCGGTGCGGTGGATCGCGCCGGAGGGCCGGTGGACCGAGCCCGACCTGCATCTGTTCCCCCAGGACGGTCACCGGTACGAGATCGTCGACGGCAGCCTGCACGTCACCCCACCGATGGACGGCGACCACGACCTCCTGGTCGAGGCGGTCGTCGGCGCCCTGCGGGCGGCGGCGCCACCCGGCTGGTGGGTGTGCGCGCGGCTCGGCATCGAGATCGGCAGCAGCAACGTGGTGCCCGACGTGACCGTGCTGCGCCCGCACTCGTCCGGCGCGATCTGGGTCGACCCGGCCGACGTGGCGCTGGTGGTGGAGATCGAGTCCGAGGAGACCCGGCGTTACGACCGGCTGCTCAAACCGGATCTGTACGCGACGGCCGGCATCCCCGCCTACTGGCGGGTGGAGGCCGGCCCGGTGCTGCGGGCGCACGCGCTCGACGGCGACCGGTACCGGCCGGCGAAAAGCGTGGAAGGCGCCGAGCAGGTGAAGCTCGACGCCCCCTATCCGATCCGGATCACTCCGGCGTCGTGGCGGTGAGCCGCTAGGAGCGGCCCGCGTGGGTGGCCAGCTGGTCGATGCCGATCAGCAGGCCCCCGGCCAGGTCGCCGCCGGCGAACGAGGCCGCCATCGACAGGCCGGCGAGCTTCGCGTCGCGGTCGGAGATCCGCTTGCGCGCCTCGGAGCCCGTGACGATCTCCAGCTTGCGCTGGTTCGGCGAGACCGCGATCAGCACCGACCGCTGGTGGTTGCGGGTCTTGCGGTGCAGCTCCTCAGCGGCGGCCCGGACCGGCTCGCCGAGCTCGCCCAGGTAGATGCTGAAGTTCAGGCCGGTCGCCTGGTCGGCGATCCGGAGCGCCTCGTCGAGGCGGAGCAGCTGCCGGGTCGTGAAAGGACCCTCGGCCGGCTGCTCCAGCGGGGTGACCTCACCAACTGTCACTTGCGCCTCCTGTCGGGCCGGGCCGGACCGGTGCGCCGGAGCTGTCCTCGATGACCAGCCCGTGTGGTCCGTCCGCCGCCGGGGCGACCCGCTCCGGGGCAGCGGTGAACCACATCGCCGGGAAGTCGTACGGCCGGCCCGGGCGGTATCGCCGGTCCGGTTTCGACCTGTCGGAGCCACTGAGTACGAGCGCCGCAACCGCCCCGATGACCGCGGCCGGAATGATCACAAAGACCAGAACGGTGCTGATTACAGACAACTGAACGCCCCCAGGCGCCGGTGATCCCTTGATTCTGAACAACAATCACGGTAGCGGAGCGCGACTCGTGTCGGACCGTCGGGTCTCGAACCGGGGTCTCACGCCGTCGGGATCTACGCGGATTGTGCCCCGAGGTGCGAAAATCACCCTCACGCGCCGTCCGCGTCTTTTCCGCCGCGGAGGGCAGGAGGGGGTCCCATGCGCATGTCCGTCCCCGCCGCCGCGGCGGCACTCGTGGCGGGTCTGGCCGTCCCGGCGGTGCCCGCCCTGACGTCCGTCACGGCCGCGCACGCCGCTGCCGTGTTCGTGGAGCTCAACCCGAGCACCGTGCCGGCCGGGGAGGACCTCTCGCTGCGGGCCTCCTGCGCCGACAACCTGAAGCCGGCCACGGTGACCGCCGAGCCGATCGGCGAGGTGACCGTGCAGCCCGAGTTCGGTTTCCTGACCGCGACCGTCCCGGTGCCCTCGGACACCGATCCGGGCGACTATCCGGTGGCCCTGCGCTGCCCCGACGGTGGCGGCAACGCGACGGCCACGCTGCACGTCGTCGCGCGGGTGGAGCCGGCCCGCGGCCCGGCCACCGGTGGCGGTGGGACAGCATCGGACGCGACGGGGCCGATTCTGATCGGCGGTGGCCTGGCGGCGATCGCGGCCGGGCTGACCCTCGCGTTCGCGTCGTTCCGCCGCCGGCGGGCCGGCTGAGGCCGCGATGACGAGCGGAGCGGGCCGGCGGGTGCCGAGGTCGGTGCAGCAGAAACGGCCGGCACAGGTGATCAGCGCCCCGCCGCCCGGTGTGGTGACCGGGCCCCTGCCGCCCACCCCGAGCACACCGGGACGTTCGCCCTTTCGGGTGCCGCGTCCCCGGCCCGGCCCGATTCCGCGGCCGCTGCGCGGGCGCCGGGCCGGCCCGGTCGGGCTGGTCGCCCTGGCGCTGCTCTTCGTCGGGCTCTTCTGCGTCGGCATGGGACTGGGCGTGGCGACCGGCTTCGACATCGGCGGCCTGTTCCGCGGCCCGGACGAGCCGCCGCCGCGCGCCTTCCCGGTGCTCGACCCCAGCCGGCCGGAACGACTGGAGATCCCGTCGCTGGACGTGTCGGCGCCGATCCTCGAGGTGGGCCTGGCGAACGACGGCTCGGTCGACGTGCCGCCGCTGAAACGGCACAACGAGGCCGGCTGGTTCGACGGCGGGCCGACGCCGGGGCAGTTCGGCCCGGCGCTGATCGTGGGGCACGCGGACACCCGGACCGGGCCGTCGGTCTTCCACGACCTGCACCGGATGAGGCCGGGCCAGGAGATCGAGGTGACCCGGGCGGACGGCTCGCTGGCCATCTTCGAGGTGAACTCGGTGGAGACCTTCGACAAGGACCGGCTGCCGGTGGACCGCGTCTACGGCGATTACAGCCGGCCCTCACTGCGGCTGATGACGTGCGGCGGGAAGTGGCTCGGCGGCCGGGAGGGCTACGCCGACAACGTCATCGTCTTCGCCTCGCTGGTCGACTCGATCCAGGGCTGAGCCCGATCGCGGGCTCAGAAAAAGCGGCTTACGCCGCCTCGGCCTCCAGCGTCGCGGACGGCAGGTCCAGCCAGTCCATCCACCGCGGATCCGGGGTACGGTGCCCGAGCACCCGCCAGGCCACACCGCGCGGGGCAGCGGGCAGGGCGTGCAGCCGCCAGCCGAGCTCGGCGGGGGTCTTGTCACCCTTGCTGTGATTGCACTTGGCACACGCGGCCACCACGTTCTCCCAGGCGTGCAGACCGCCCCGGCTGCGGGGGAAGACGTGGTCGATGGTCTCGGCGGAACCGCGGCAGTAGGCGCAGCGGCCGCCGTCGCGGGCGAAGACAGCCCGGCGGGAGAGCCCCACATGCGTCCGGTACGGCACCTTCACATACCTCGTCAGGCGGACCACGGAGGGAACCGGGAGGGACTGGTGCGCGCTGTGCAGCATGCCGTCCCCGTCGGAGACGCACTCGGCCTTGGCGGTCAGCAGCAGGATGGTCGCCCGACGCACCGATACGACGCACAGCGGCTCGTAGGTAGCGTTCAGCACTAACGCGGAAGAGCCCACTGTGGGTCGTATGTCAGGCATCGCGATCACCCTTCCGGTGTCAGTTGCTTGTAACCGCTCCCGTAGCCCATGCGTGTGTGATCCGCGCCTCGCTCCCGAAGCCCGTGCGCCAATAGTCCCTGATGAATAACCAAATTGCGAGCACAATCTGTGGCCGCGGGGTAAACGTCTGAGGTCTCCCGGCGGCCGGACCCGGTACCTTGAGTTCCCGTGTTCCCTCTTGCCCCCGTGACACCGGCACCCCCCAAGCCGAGCAGCACTGTCGACGTCTTCGTGACACCGGACATCTCCGAGTCGTGCAAGGCCGACGCGCTGTGCAGCCAGATCTTCGAATGGACCGGCAACCAGTGGCTGGCCTCCAGCAGCTACGTCGTGTTCATCAAGCCGCTGCGGATCCTCGGCATCATTCTGGTCGCGATGCTCATCCGCTGGCTGCTGCATCGCGGAATCGACCGGCTGACCCAGAGCAGCTCGCGCGCCGCGATGCCGGCGCTGCTGAAGCCGCTCAAGGAGAAGGTGACGGTCACCGCCGAGGAGGGACAGTTCATCCCGGAGCGGCGCCGGCAGCGGGCCGAGGCGATCGGCTCGGTGCTGCGCAGCTTCGTCAGCGCGGTGGTCTTCACCATGGCCGGGCTCCTGGTGCTCGGCGAGCTCGGGTTCAACCTGGGCCCGCTGCTGGCCAGCGCTGGCATCGTCGGCGTGGCCATCGGTTTCGGCGCGCAGAGCCTGGTCAAGGACCTGATCGCCGGCCTGTTCATGCTCCTGGAGGATCAGTACGGCGTGGGCGACACGGTCGACCTGGGTGAGGCGACCGGCGTGGTGGAGAGCGTCGGCCTGCGGATCACCACGGTCCGCGACGCCCGCGGCGTGCTCTGGTACATCCGCAACGGCGAGATCATCCGGGTCGGCAACAAGAGCCAGGGCTGGGCCATGGTCGTGATCGACATCCCGATCGGCTTCGTCAACTCGGAGGAGGCGGTCAGCGTGCTGAAGGCCGCGGCGGAGGGCGTGGCGGCCGAGCCCGAGCACCAGACCGAGTTCCTGGAGCCGCCGGAGGTGGTCGGGGTCGAGCAGCTGACCGTGGACGGCGCGGTGATCCGGACCATCGCGAAGACCACCGCGGACAGCCAGCCGATCGTTCAGCGCGAGCTGCGCCGGGCGCTGACCGAGGCGCTGGACGCCTCCGGCATCTCGGAGCGGATCGCCGCGTCCCGGCTGGGCCCGCGCAGCGCGATCCCGCCGGCGTGGCTGAACGGACCTTCAGGCGCCGAGCAGCACCCCGGAGGGGCTACCTGACCTGGGCCTAGGCGACCGGAAGCGTTTCCACCCTCGACCGAATGGCCGATTTTTGCCCTAACCGCCCTAGCAAACACTCGGACGATCGGGCAGAATCCGCTACAGATTCTGCACATAAAAGCACGTTCGCGTCCGGACCGCCCAGGGCGCGACCGGCCTTCGTCGGCTCTCGACGATCGTCGACAGCGATGGAGGGCTTGGTGTCCGAAGACCCCGCACGGCCGGGTAGCACGGCCGACGAGGTGACTGACAGTGAGCCTGCGGTCACTTTCCGCGACGTCTTCGGGGTGCGGGAATACCGGGCGCTCTACCTCTCCACCCTGGTGAACTGGATCGGCGACTACCTCTCGCGGGCGGCCGTCACCGTTCTGGTCTACCAGCAGAGCGAATCCGTGCTGCTCTCCGCGGTCTCCTTCGGGATCGGGTACCTGCCCTGGCTGTTCGGTCCCCTGCTGGCCGCGGTCGCCGAGCGGTACCCGTATCGAAGGGTGATGATCAGCTCGGACCTGTGCCGGATGGTGCTGATCGGGCTGCTGCTCATCCCGGACCTGCCGGTCCCGGTGATGCTGGCCCTGCTCCTGCTCTCCAGCCTGGGCGCGCCGCCGACGCAGGCGGCGCGCTCGGCGCTGCTGCCGATGGTGGTCGGCCGCGAGCGCCTCGCGCTCGCCCTCGCGGTCAACCAGACCAGCGGGCAGGCCGCCCAGGTGATCGGCTATCTGGCCGGCGCCACCCTGGCCGTGGCGCTGAACCCCCGGATCGCGCTCGGCATCGACGTCGCCACCTTCGCCCTCTCGGCCCTGCTGATCGCCGCCGGCGTCCGGCGCCGGCCCACCGCCTTCGCGGCGGCGCAGCGCACCCATCTGCTCGAGGAGACCGCCGAGGGATTCCGCCTGGTCTTCGGCCATCCGGCACTGCGCTCGATCGTCATCGTGGTGTTCACCATGACGATCTTCGCCATCGTCCCGGAGGGCCTGGCCGCCGCGTGGGCCGCCGAGGGCACCTCCGATCCGGCGTCGCGCGGGCTGAACCAGGGCATGATCATGGCCGCCGGGCCGTTCGGTTTCGTCATCGGCGGCATCCTGTTCAACCGGCTCGTCCCGGCCGCCCGGCGGACCCGGCTGATCCCGGTGCTCGCGGTCCTGCCACCGCTGTTCCTGGTCCCGTCGCTGGCCGGGCCACCGGCGCCGCTCGTCGCCCTGATGGTGCTCTGCTCCGGGGTGGTCCAGGGCGCCCTCATGCCGACCCTGAACGCGACGTTCGTGCTGGCGCTGCCGCAGCACTTCCGGGCCCGCTCGTTCGGCGTGGTCAACAGCGGGGTGCAGCTCAGCCAGTTCAGCGCGGTGATGATCACCGGCACCCTCGCCGACCACTTCTGGCTGCCGATGGTGGTCGGCCTCTGGAGTGTCGGCGGCACGCTCGCGATGGTGGTGCTCGCGGTCAACTGGCCGAGCCCGAAGACGTTCGCCGACGCCGTCGACGCGGCGGCCACGGCCGAACCGCCCGTCACGCCCGAGCGGCCGACGACGAGCGTCACACCGGAGCGGCCACAGCCGAACCGCTGAACCGCGGGACGGGCTGGCAGGATGGAACGGTGAGCGCACCCGTACCGGAAGAGGTCAGCCTGTTCGCCGCTGTCGGTGGCGAGCCCACGTTCCGGCGCCTCGTGGACAAGTTCTACGAAGGTGTCGCGCAGGACCCGCTGCTCCGCCCGATGTACCCGGAGGAGGACCTGGGACCGGCTGCCGACCGGCTCACGCTCTTCCTCATGCAGTACTGGGGCGGCCCGAACACGTACTCGGCGTCTCGCGGGCACCCCCGGCTGCGGATGCGGCACGCGCCGTTCCGGGTCGACCCGGCCGCGCGCGACGCCTGGCTGCACCACATGCGGGTGGCCGTCGACTCGCTCGGGCTGGCCGAGCCGTACCACTCGGCGCTCTGGGATTATCTGGAGCGCGCGGCGTACTTCATGGTGAACACCATGGATCCCGCGGAGCCCGCTCACTAGTTCGTGTCGCGTTCGCCGGTGGCTCGTTGATCGGATTGTCACTCACGATCCCGGGAGAGCCGTCTGATGCGTCGCCGTCTGTTCGCTGCCGCCGCCGTGGCGGCCGTCGCCGTTCCGGCGGTGGCTGCCACCCCACCCGCGGTGGCCGACCGTGCCCATTCGTCGGTGGTCTCCACCAACCCGGTCGACTACACACCGCACGTGCTGGACGGCACGGTTTGGGCGCTCGCCCTGATCGGGGACACCGTGGTGGTCGGCGGGGCGTTCACGAAGGTGACCGACAGCAGCCGCCGGCAGACGCTGGCGCGGAAGAACATCTTCGCCTTCGGCCTGCACGACGGCGCGATCCGGAGCTTCGCTCCGCAGGTGGACGGCGCGATCTACTCGCTGGCGGCAGGCCCCGACAGCACCGTGTACGCGGGCGGCGCCTTCAAGACCGTGAACGGCAGCGCACAGCGCGGGATGACCCGGCTCTCGGTGCGCACCGGCGAACGGATCGGCTCGTTCGCCGCCAAGGTCAACTGGGGTGACGTGCGGGCGCTGGCCGCCCGCGGCGACCGGCTCTACGCCGGCGGGACGTTCTCGGCCGTCAACGGCGTCCCGCGGGTCGGCCTGGCCCGGCTCAACGCCCACACCGGACGGGTCGACCCGGGCTTCGACGCCCGCCTCGCCGGCCCCGGCCTCAAGCGGACCCGGGTCGAGCACTTCGACGTCTCCCCGGACGGGCGCAAGCTCATCGCGATCGGCGCGTTCCTGCGGGCCGGCACCAGCGACCGTACGCAGATCGCCCTGTTCGACGTGGGCGGCCCGGCGGCGCAGCTGACCACCTGGTACACCGACGCGTTCAAGCCGCCGTGCATGAAGGGCTTCGACACCTACCTGCGGCAGGTCAAGTTCTCGCCGGACGCGTCGTACATCGTGGTCGCCGCGACCGGGCGGGCCTCGTCGGCGCAGAAGCTGTGCGACTCGGCCGCCCGGTTCGAGACGCGCACCGGCGGGCGGCACAACCCGACCTGGGTGCAGCGCACCGGCGGTGACTCGCTCTACGCGGTCGCGATCACCGGGCCGGCCGTCTACCTCGGTGGGCACCAGCGGTGGTTCGACAACCCCTACGGTACGGACGGCAACGGCCCCGGCCCGGGCGCCGTGTCGCGGCCCGGCATCGGCGCGGTGAACCCGAGCACGGGCAAGGCCCTGCCGTGGAACCCGACGCGCTCGCGCGGTGTGGGCGTGCGCGCCTTCCTGACCGCGCCCGAAGGCCTGCTCGTCGGTTCCGACACCGACCAGCTCGGCCGCGAGTACCACGGCCGGATCGGCATGTTCCCGCTGAGCTGACGGGCTCGCCTAGAGCAGAGCGCCTTCGTCGTGCAGCCAGTCGACGAAGGAGGTGGCCACCGCCGCGCCGCAGTCGAGCAGCTCCACGAGCAGCGCGTCGTGCGCGCCCGCGGCGAGTGGCACCTGCAACTCGGCGTATATCGGCAGCTGGCCCCGCTCGGTCGGGTCGCCCACGTAGGCCTTGCAGAAGCGTCGCGTGTGGTTCCACTCGTTCACCACGCGGTAGGCCCGGTCGGCCCAGTCCGGGGGGACCGTCGCGTGCGGCCGGGCCCGCATGACCAGGATCTCGTCGTCCGGGCCCTCGAGGGTGAACAGGACGGCGTGCCGCTCCCACATCGCCAGCAGACTGCCCCCGCCGTCGGCGAGGAACCGGATGTCGAGCAGGTCGAGCGCCTTGCCGACGCGCGTGAGCGACACCGGCGTGACCGAATCGGAGGCTGAGGCCCCCGGCAGATCGCTGGTCGTGGACAGTTCGGACGGAACTCCGGCACGGCCCGGCTCGCGTTGGGCCGGGACACCGACGCGGACGGTGCTCTGCACCGCAATCTCGCCTCCGGCATCCGGCTCGTCATCCGCGGCCGAACCCGGACGCCATGACCACCACGGCATCGTGTGCACCTCACTCCCCAACAGACCCCCAGCCGGACGTTGCGGGGGATCCGAGGGCCGACGGTACCCGTCCAGTACCTGATGGTCATCCCCCCAACCGGAGGGCGGGACCGGAAGGACTATCTGGCCTCACCCTTTCGGGTGACTCGCCATCGGAGTAACGGTCAATTTATGAACGCTCTGTCGCCAAGCTACTCCATATGGTGCAGAAATTCCCACCCAGCTGCCGGCGGTCCGGACTCGCGCCTCGGTGGTCTCCACATTCGCCGGACCCAGGAAACCCATCCGGGCGACGGCCTGCACGAGACGCTGGGAAACCTGCACCGGGGCGCCGTCCTCCGGGGTGACGACCAGAGCGACGTGATCGAGCAGGGCGTCGCGGACCGCGCGCTGCCCGACCGCGCGGCCGGACATGCCGCCACTGGAGATCTCGCGCAACGTGCCCGCCGCCGCGGCCGCGAGCTGGGCCAGCTCGGTGCCCGAGATGGACTCGACGGCCCGGCTCGCCGGCGGCGGCAACGGCCAGCGCCACTGCGTGTCGCGCCGTTGCGGCAGCGTGTCGCCACCGGCGGCCAGCACCGCCAGCAGCTCGGCGGCCGAGACCGTCGCATCGCCGGGGCCGGGGCCGGCCACCTCACGGGTGACCAGCACGTCCCAGGGAAGGTGCGCCCAGAGCGCGGTCCGGCCGCCGGCCGAGCGCAGGCGCACCGGCGCGGCCGGGTCCAGCCGGGTGAGCCGGGCCAGGAACGCTCCTGCGTCGGGAACCCCGAGCAGGCCGTGCCCACTCATGACCGGCCGCCGGCGGCATCAACCGCGGTGTACGGCTTCAGGAAGTCCCGCTCCGCGTCGGAGAGCCGTCGCGGATGGCCCTTGACCAGGTTGTACGGCACACAGACCGACTTCGCCCGGCTGGCCAGCACCCCGTCGTCGAACAGCTCGTAGGACACGGTGAACGCCGCGGCGCGCAACTCGGAGACCCACATCTCGATGCGCACCGGGTCACCGAAGTCGACCGGCCGCACGTAGTCGATCTCGTGCCGGGCGATCACGATGCCCTCCTCGAAGGAGCCCAGCCCGTGCTTCTTCGCGCCGACGAAGAACATCGCCACCCGGGCCTCCTCGTAGAGAGTGAGGAAGCGGGCGTTGTTGACGTGCCCGTACGCGTCCATGTCGGACCAGCGCACGGGCACGTCGTAAACGAAGCGCCCGTTATCAGTCACGGGTGAGCTTGCGGTAGGTGACCCGGTGCGGGCGGGCCGCCTCCGCACCCAGCCGGTCGATCTTGTTCTTCTCGTACGCCTCGAAGTTGCCCTCGAACCAGAACCACTTGTCCGGCTCCTCCTCGGTGCCCTCCCAGGCCAGCATGTGCGTGGCGACCCGGTCGAGGAACATCCGGTCGTGGGAGATGACCACGGCGCAGCCGGGGAACTCGAGCAGCGCGTTCTCCAGGCTGCCCAGGGTCTCGACGTCGAGGTCGTTGGTCGGCTCGTCGAGCAGGATCACGTTGCCGCCGATCTTCAGCGTCATCGCGAGGTTCAGCCGGTTGCGCTCACCGCCGGAGAGCACCTTGGTCGGCTTCTGCTGGTCCGGGCCCTTGAAACCGAAGGCCGCGACGTACGCCCGGGAGGGCATCTCGACCTTGCCGACCATCATGTGGTCGAGCCCGTCGGAGACGACCTCCCACACCGTCTTGGTCGGGTCCAGGCCGGCCCGGCTCTGGTCGACGTACGACAGCTTGACCGTCTCGCCGACCCGCACCGAGCCGGAGTCCGGCTGCTCCAGGCCGACGATGGTCTTGAACAGCGTGGTCTTACCGACACCGTTCGGGCCGATGATGCCGACGATGCCGTTGCGCGGCAGCGAGAACGACAGGTCGTTGATCAGCGTCCGCCCGTCGAAGCCCTTCACCAGGTTGTTGACCTCGATGACGGTGTTGCCCAGACGCGGGCCCGGCGGGATCTGGATCTCCTCGAAGTCCAGCTTGCGGGTCTTCTCCGCCTCGCTGGCCATCTCCTCGTACCGCTCCAGACGCGACTTGCTCTTGGTCTGGCGGGCCTTGGCGTTGGACCGGACCCACTCGAGCTCCTCGGAGAGGCGCTTCTTGAGCTTGGCGTCCTTGCGGCCCTCGACCGCGAGACGGGCCGCCTTCTTCTCCAGGTAGGTGGAGTAGTTGCCCTCGTAGCCGATCGCCCGGCCGCGGTCCAGCTCGAGGATCCAGCCGGCCACGTTGTCCAGGAAGTACCGGTCGTGGGTGATCGCCAGGACGGTGCCCGCGTACTTGGCCAGGTGCTGCTCCAGCCAGTGCACGGACTCGGCGTCCAGGTGGTTGGTGGGCTCGTCGAGCAGCAGCAGGTCGGGCGCCTCGAGCAGCAGCTTGCAGAGCGCGACCCGGCGGCGCTCACCACCGGAGAGCTGGGTGACGTCGGCGTCCGGCGGCGGGCAGCGCAGCGCGTCCATCGCCAGCTCCAGCTTGGAGTCGATGTCCCACGCGTCGGCGTGGTCCAGCTCCTCCTGGAGCTTGCCCATCTCCTCCATCAGCTCGTCGGAGTAGTCGGTGGCCATCTGCTCGGCGATCTTGTTGAACCGCTCCAGCTTGGCCTTGGTCTCCGCGACCGCCTCCTCGATGTTGCCGAGGACGGTCTTCGCGTCGTTGAGCGGCGGCTCCTGCGCCAGCATGCCGACGGAGTAGCCGGGCATGAGCCGGGCCTCGCCGTTGCTGGGCGTGTCGAGCCCGGCCATGATCTTGAGCAGGCTGGACTTACCCGCGCCGTTCGGGCCGACCACACCGATCTTGGCGCCCGGCAGGAAGCTCAGCGTCACGTTGTCGAGCACGACCTTGTCGCCGTGCGCCTTGCGCGCCTTTTCCAGGACGTAGATGTACTGGGCCACGGTGTGCCCTACCTCCGAGATCGTCGTTGTCAGTCTTCAGGCCGCTCATGGGCGGCGGGTGGGACGGTGGGATGGCGGTGCCGGAATCAAAGGACAATCTTTCCAGGTGCCCCGCCGCTGCCGACAACTACCCCGCGGTCAGTCGCCGATCACCTTCTGCACCTCCTCGCTACCGTCCGCGTAGGAGATCAACAGCCGCTTCCGGTCGACCGAGAAGATGTTGCCGTCGTAGGCCTGCGCCACGTACCGGCTCTCACCCTCGCGCCACACCTGGCTCAGGAACAGGGCCGTCTTGCCCTCGACCCACACGGCGCCGGTGCCGCCCTTGTTGGCGTGGTAGTAGAGCCCGCCGGCCTCGTCCTGGCAGATCCAGACCACGGTCTTGCGCTCGGTGCGCACCCGCAGCACCTCGCGCAGCTCGCCGACGGCCTGCTGCTGGCGACCCACCTCCTGGGTCTGCTCCGGGCAGCGCCCGGTGGTGGGCAGCAGCGACACCGAGGGACTGGGCGTCGGCTGGGGCTTCGCCCGGGTGCTCTGCTCGCCGAGCAGGTACCCACCCGCCAAGCCGATGATCGTCAACAGCGCCGTGGCGATCACCACAGGAAAGAACAATGGCCGCTGCCGCTGGGAATGATCATCGAGGGGAGTCACCGGCACAGGATGGCACCCGCACCCGAGCCGGTCCATCACAGTCCTTTGGACCGCCGGTGAAACACGGGAGCTTACGGCCAGTAGGCTCGCGGTGGGAACAGAAACCACTCGGAGGTGTACTCAGCGTGGCCCAACGAAGTTCCTTCGTCGTCGTCGCCAACCGTCTGCCCGTGGACGAGGTGACGTCGCCGGACGGTGAAAAGCAGTGGCGGCCCAGTCCAGGAGGCCTGGTCACAGCCCTGCATCCGGTCCTGACCGAGCATCGCGGCACCTGGATCGGGTGGGCGGGCGGAGACGGCCCGGCGCCCGAGCCCTTCGAGCTCGAGGGCATCCACATCCATCCGGTTCCGCTCAGCGCCGAGGAGCTGGAGCGCTACTACGAGGGCCAGTCCAACGCCACGATCTGGCCGCTGTACCACGACGCGGTCGAGACCCCGGTGTACAAGCGCCGCTGGCGCGAGACCTACCGGGTGGTCAATCAGAGGTTCGCGCAGGCCGCCGCGGAGGTGGCCGACGAGGGTGCCACCGTCTGGGTGCAGGACTACCAGCTGCAGCTGGTGCCGGCCATGCTCCGGGAGATGCGGCCGGACCTGAAGATCGGGTTCTTCCTGCACATCCCCTTCCCGCCGATCGAGCTGTTCATGCAGATGCCGTTCCGCGCCGAGGTGCTGCGCGGTCTGCTCGGCGCCGACCTGGTCGGCTTCCAGCAGCGGCTCGCCGCGCAGAACTTCGTGCGGCTGGCCCGGCACCTGCTCGGCCTGCGCTACGAGGGCCAGTCGATCCAGGTCGACGGGCGCAAGGTCAAGGCCGGCGCGTTCCCGATCAGCATCGACACCGCCGGCATGGAGAAACTGGCCGCCGACCCGGCGGTGCAGGCCCGCGCCAAACAGATCCGCGCCGAGCTGGGCGACCCGGAGACGGTGATCCTCGGCGTCGACCGGCTCGACTACACCAAGGGCATCGAGCTGCGGCTCAAGGCGTTCCGCGAGCTGCTCGCCGACGGCAAGCTGAAGGTGGGCAAGGCCGTCATGGTGCAGGTCGCCACGCCCAGCCGGGAGCGGGTGGAGCACTACCAGACGCTGCGGGTCAAGGTCGAGCGCGAGGTCGGCCGGATCAACGGTGAGTTCGGCAAGGTCGGCGTGCCGGCCGTGCACTATCTGCACCAGTCCTACAGCCGGCAGGAACTGGCCGCGATGTACGTGGCGGCCGACGTGATGATGGTGACCCCGCTGCGCGACGGCATGAACCTGGTCGCCAAGGAGTACATCGCCTGCCGCGGCGACACCGGGGGCGCGCTGGTGCTCAGCGAGTTCGCCGGTGCAGCCACCGAGCTGCGCCAGTCGTTCCTGTGCAACCCGCACGACCCGGACGGGGTCAAGGACGCCCTGCTGCGGGCCGTCGGGGCGGAGCAGCCGGAGCTCAAGCGCCGGATGCGGGTCATGCAGCGGCACCTGCGCACGCATGACGTGGCCCGGTGGGCGCGGACGTTCCTCGAGGAACTCGCCGGCGCCGAGGAGAAGGACACCGAGCCCGACCGGGACATCGAGCCCGCATGACCGGGCGGGAGCGCCGGGCGGTCCGCCCGGCGCTCCCCCGGCTCACTCGACTGCCGGGCTGATCTCCGCGCCGACCGCGACCACCTCGCCGATCACGACGACCGCCGGCGGCCGGATCCCGGCGGTCGCCACCGCCTCGGTCACCTCGCCCAGCGTGCTGCGCAACGACCGCTGGTGAGCGGTGGAACCCTCCTGCACGACCGCGACCGGTGTCTGCGCCGAGCGGCCCTCGGCGATCAGGCGGGCCGTGATCGCGGGCAGGTTCTTCAGGCCCATCAGCACCACCAGGGTGCCGCGGAGCCGGGCCAGCGCCGCCCAGTCCACCAGCGAGTCGCGGTGGTCGGGCGGGATGTGGCCGGAGACCACGGTGAACTCGTGCGCCACCCCGCGGTGGGTGACCGGGATGCCGGCCAGGGCGGGCGCGGCGATCGAGCTGGTCACCCCGGGCACGATCACGACCGGGATGCCGGCCTCGGCGCACGCGATGGCCTCCTCGCCGCCGCGGCCGAAGACGAAGTTGTCGCCGCCCTTGAGCCGGACCACGAACTTGCCCTGCGAGGCCCGGTCGACCAGGATCCGGTTGATCTCCTCCTGGGCGGCGGACGGCCCGTACGGAATCTTGGCGGCGTCGATCAGCTCGACCTCGGGACGCAGCTCGCCGAGGAGGACGCCCGGGACGAGCCGGTCGGCGACCACGACGTCGGCCGCGGCGAGCAGCCGGCGGCCCTTGACCGTGATCAGCTCCGGATCACCGGGACCGCCGCCGACCAGGGCCACGCCCTTGAACTCGGGTGAGGCGGGCGGGGCGGCCTCGAGCGCGTGAGCGACCAGGTCACGGACGGCCATCGCGCGGCGGCGGTCACCACCGTCGGTCACCGCCACGGTCACCTGGCCGTGCCGGGTCACCGCGGGGGTCCACGCCGTGGCCGCGTCACGGTCGTCCGCTCGTACGCAAAAGATCCGATGCTCGTCGGCGGCCTCGCTGACCTGCGCAGCCGCCTGCGGGTCGTCGATCGCGACATGGACCAGCCAGGCGCCGGCGACGCGACTGGGGGCCGGCGAGCATGCTGGGCAGCATCCCGATCGCGTACGCGACGACCGCGGCGGCCGCCGTCACGCCGACCCCCCGCC
>NZ_JBEZZB010000115.1:3433-34412 GCF_040638955.1 Actinoplanes sp. NPDC024001 | reverse complement strand
GCCCCTGGGGGGCGGCGGGCCCTCGCACCGCCGGCGCCGGGTTTATTATGTGGCCGCCCCCGGCGAACACCACCCCGCGCTCTCCCGGGCGGGCCGGCGCCCGGTGGGCCGCCCACCGCCGGCCGAAGTCGCCGCGCATGCTCTCCAGGCACTGGTCGCGGTCGTGGAAGGCGTAGGGCAGGCTGGCGACGCCGAGCCGCTTGTCGTAGGCGGTGAGGTTCGCCAGCAGCGTCTTGCAGAAGGCGAGTTTCCCGGTGCGCAGCATCTCCGCCATGCGCTGCTCGTCGCCCAGCTCACCACCGGGTTTCACGGTCACCCGGCACTGGCCGTCGGTCAGCTCGGACACCCGCTCGGCGAAGAACCTCTCGGCGGCGACCATCGGGCTCGTCGGCTGCACCGACTCGCCGAGCAGCACGTCGACCGTCTCGGTCCCGGCCGACGGCGACCGGCCGCAGCCGGTCGCCAGCCCGGCGCTGACGGCGCCGGCGACTGCACACACCGACGTGATCAGGGCTCGGCGATCCACAACCTCACGGTAGTGGAGCCGGTGGCCTCAGACGGCGCTGATCGCCATTCCCGACCCGGCCAGCCAGGCGGTCAGCTCGGCCGCCGGCAGCGGCCGGCTGATGTGGTAGCCCTGCGCCTCGTGGCAGCCGAGGTCGCCGAGCGTACGCAGGGCGGTCTCGTTCTCGACACCCTCGGCGACCACCCGCAGCCGCAGGTTCTTGGCCAGCTCCACGACCGCGCGCACGATCGTCTCGTCCCGGGCGTTCTCGCACATCTTCATCACGAAGCTCCGGTCGATCTTGAGTTCGTGCGGCGGCATGTCCCGCAGGTGCGCGATCGAGGAGTACCCGGTGCCGAAGTCGTCGATCGAGATGTTGACGCCCTGCTCACGCAGCTCGGTCAGCACCTTGCCGGCGCGCATCAGGTCAGCGATCACGGCACTCTCGGTGATCTCCAGGGTGAGCAGCTGCGGCCGTACGCCGTGCCGGGCCAGCGCCGCGGCGATCGTGGCCGGGAACGTGTCGTCGGCCAGCGACCGGGCCGGGATGTTCACCGAGACCGGCAGCTCGTGGGCGAGTTCGGCCCACCGGCCGATCTGGGCCAGCGCCTGGTCCAGCACCTCGGCGGTGATCAGGTCGATCAGGCCGCTCTCCTCGGCCAGCGGGATGAAGGCGTCCGGGCCGAGCAGCCCCCGGGTGGGGTGCTGCCAGCGGACCAGAGCCTCGGCGCCGCACGGCAGGCGGGTGGCCACGTCGACCTTGGGCTGGTAGAAGACGACCAGCTCGCCGCGCTCGATACCCTGCCGCAGCTCGCTCTGCAGCGTCAGGCGGCTCGCGTCACCGCTGTCCAGCGACGGGTCGTAACCGGACACGCCCCCGTGGCGGCGCTTGGCCGCGTACATGGCGACGTCCGCGTGCTGCAACAGCTCGGCGCCGTCGTGGCCGTCACGCGGGTAGGACGCGACGCCGATGCTCGCGTCGATGTCGACCAGCAGATCGTCCAGCCGGATCGGCTGGCGCAGCGCCTCCAGGATGCGGTGCCCGGCCTTGAGCGCCTCCGGGTGGTCCGGCGTGGTCGGCAGGATGAGGGCGAACTCGTCGCCGCCCAGGCGGACCACCACGTCGCCGGCCCGGCTGGCCTGGTTGAGCCGCCGCGCCACCTCGACCAGCAGCTCGTCACCGGCGTGGTGCCCGAGGGTGTCGTTGACCTCCTTGAACCGGTCGAGGTCGATGAGCAGCAGGCTGAACCGCTCGTCGGTCTGCCGGCCGTGCCGGACCGCGGCGTCGAGCTCGTCCTGCAGCTTGGCGCGGTTGCCGAGCCCGGTCAGCGGGTCGTGGGTGGCCTCGTGCAGCCGCCGGGCGGCCTGCCGCTCGGCGCGGCGCTGATAGCTGACGAGCACCCTCGCACACACCGAGAACAGCACCAGGACGATGCCGATCGTCGCCGCGGCGACCCAGTTGAGCACGTCGGCGCGCCGGTGTACCTCATTGAGGTGGTCGGCCAGCTTCTGCTGCTGCTGGTCGCCGATGCCGAGCACGGTGTCGCGCAGCGGCGCGAAGGTCAGCGAGGCCAGATCGGTGTAACCGTCGACGTTCGCGCCGCTCTCGGTCTGCGACATGATGTCGAGCACGATCCGGTTGTAGTTCTCGTAGCCACCCCGGATGGCGTCCAGCTCCGCCCGGTCGACCGCGTTGTTCTCCTGCAACCAGTCCAGGTTCGCCCGGGCCGCGCCGAGCGTCGCGGTCAGCTGGGCCCGGCGGTACTCGGTGCCGCCGGTCGCCAGGTACTCCCGCAACGCGGCGTCCTCGGCGTTGATCTGTACCGAGATCCCGTTCAGCTTCTGCGTGATCGTCTGGACGCGGCGGACCTCCTGGGTGGTCTCGGCCATACCGGTGGAGGCCAGCACGGCGGAGACGGCCAGGATGACGATGCCCACCCCGGTGCCGGCGATGGCCGACCGGGCCGTCGCGCGAGCCTCCAGCAGCCGGCTCGACCGCTTCCGCCCGGCCCGGTCCCTTGCGCTGTTCGCCTTCACGCGGTGTCTTTCGGCCCCGCGACCAGCGACCTGACCCTTCCGGCGGGGAAAGCTCAGCCGGTGGCCGCTCGGATCAGGGCGTTACCGCCCAGCAGGATGACGTCGGCGCCGGCGACCAGGGCCATGCTGCGGTTGAACCGCCGGGCGGACAGCTCCGGGTCGTCACCGGTGAAGCCGCGCACCGCGTAGACGATCGCGGCCACCACCAGCGGGATGCCGCCGATCAGCAGGAACCCGACCTGTCCCGGGGTGTTGCCGCGTGCCACCAGCAGGCTCACCAGCACGGCCGGCAGGATCCCGAAGAAGATCACGGCGAGCACGGCATACCAGCGCAACGGACCAACGGCGTTCGTCATGGCCACCTTTCGACCCGGCGATCTTAGCCGTGGCCGCCCCGGCCCTCAGGCCCGGCCCGGCCGGACCAAGACATCGAACAGGTATGATCCCGTGGCCCATCTCACCCCTGCCCCCGGGAGAAGTCTGTGCGTCTGCGGATGACGAAGCTGCTCGCTGCGCTCGCTCTGGCGGTCACGCCGCTGACGGTCGCGCAACCCGCATCCGCGGCCACCACCGAGACGCTCACCGTCTGGCACTGGAACGTCTCCGGCTGGGTGATGAACGACGGCTCGACCACCAACGGCATGGTCGACGGCCTCGTCGCGTCGATCCTGAACCGGGACGCCGACTTCGTCGCCCTCAACGAGATCTGCTGGGACCAGTACAAGGCGGTCCAGGCGCGGCTCGCCGACGCGGGCTGGCCGCAGACCACCAACTACTCGCGGTTCGAGGCCGCGCTGCCCACCGTCTGCAACGGCGAGGCCTTCGGCAACGCGATCTTCAGCCGGCAGCCGCTCGGCACCGCGGACCGGGTGGCCCTCACCGCGGACCCGCAGGACGGCGGTGAGGTGCGCAACCTGCTCTGCGCCCCGGTGGTGGACAAGAAGCTGCGCTTCTGCGTCACGCACCTGACCCCGTACAGCAAGGTCGTCACCCAGCTCAACGAGGTGCGGGCCCGGGTGGAGGCGTGGGAGGACGCCGGCGACACGGTGCTGATCGCCGGTGACCTCAACACCGAGCCCAGCTACGACCGGCTCAACTCGTGGTACTCCAGCTCGGTGAACACGGTGAACAACCCCGGCAACTGGGGCCGGCACCGCGAACTCGACGACACCGATCCGGTCTGCCCGGGCTACGGCGAGGGCACGACCAGCAACACGACCAACGGCAAGTGCGGCAAGGGCTCCAAGATCGACATGGTCTTCGTGCCGGAGAACAGGATCGCCGGCAGCTATTTCGGCGACTCGCTGAGCATCTCCACGGCCTGCGGCGGCCCCTGCTCGGACCACCGGATCTTCTACGGCCGGGTCACCGTCTCGGTCGGCTGAGCGGGTCGCCGCTTTACCGGTGCCCCGGTGACGTGCAGAATCGGTCCCCGCCGATATCGCACACCGCACGGGGGCGGTCATGGACTTCGATGGTTTCATCTCGTACAGCCACGCTGCCGACGGGCGGCTCGCCCCAGCGGTCCAGCGTGGTCTGCACCGGCTGGCGAAGCCGTGGCACCGGCGCCGCGCGCTGTGGATCTTCCGTGACCAGACCGGGCTGGCGGTCACCCCCAAACTGTGGACGTCCATCCAGGAGGCCCTCGACGGGTCGAAGCACTTCGTGCTGATGGCCTCCCCGGAGGCGGCCCGATCGCCGTGGGTGAACCGGGAGATCGAGCACTGGCTGGCCACCAAGTCACCGGACCGCATCCTGCCGGTGGTCACCGACGGCGACTGGTCCTGGGATCCCGTCGCCGGTGACTTCACCGCGGAGTCCACGGCGGTGCCGGCGGCGCTGCGCGGTGTGTTCGCCGAGGAACCGCTCTTCCTGGACCTGCGGTGGGCCCGCGACGACCTGCACCTGAGCCTGCAGCACGTCCGCTTCCGCGACGCCATCGCGCAGCTGGCCGCACCGATGCACGGGGTGAGCAAGGACGAGCTGGAAGGGGAGGACGTCCGCCAGCACCGGCGGGCGCGGCGGCTGTCGGCGGTGGCCGCGGCCAGCCTGGTGCTGCTGACCCTGGTGGCGTCGCTGAGCGGCGTCGTCGCGGTGCGCAACGCCGAGCGGGCCAACGCCGCGGCGAGGGACGCCCGGATGCAGCAGCGGGAGGCGTCACAGCAGCGCAGCACCGCCGAACGGGCCACCGAGGAGTCGCAGCGGCAGCAGGAGAACGCCCGGGTCCAGCAGGACCGGGCGCAGCAGGCGAAGGTCGAGACCCGCCGGCAGGAGCAGCTCGCCGGCCAGCAGCAGGCGCTGGCCGAGGACGCGGCCGAGGAGGCACGCCGCCAGCAGGCGCTCGCGGCGGACGCGTCGGCGGAGGCGCAACGGGAGCAGGCCAACGCGAAGCGGTACCGCGACGAGGCGGCACGACAGCGCGCCGACGCGAAACGGGAGAAGGCGAACGCCGACCGCCAGCAGGACCGGGCGCAGGACGCCACCGAGGAGGCGCAGCGGCAGAAGGCCAACGCCGAGCGGCAGGAGGCGAACGCCCGCCGGCAGGAGGAACGCGCCAACCAGGCGTCGGCGCGGGCGAAGGAGCAGGAGCAACTCGCCGAGCAGCACCGGGAGCTGGCCCGCCAGGCCGACGCGGAACGCCGGCGGCAGGAACAGCTGGCCCGGCAAGCGGGGGAGGAGGCCCGCCGGCAACGGGAAAAGGCGCAGCGGCAGCAGCGCATCGAGATCAACCGGCGGCTGATGGACCGGGCCCGCGCGATGATCGTCGACGACCCCAAGAAGGCCCTCATGCTGGCGGTCGCCGCGCAGCGCCTGCACACCGACGCGCCGACCCGCGACCAGCTCGCCCACCTGGTCATGGCGACGCACTACGCCGGCGCCCTCGACGGCGTCCTCGACGTCGCCGCGCTCGCCGGGACGGTGGTCGCCGCCGCCGGCCCCGGCGGGACGGTGTCGCTGTGGGACACCGCGGACCCGGCGAAGCCGGTCCGCCTCGCCGTGCTACCGGCCGACGGCAGCGCCGACAAGACGCTCGCGACCAGCCCGGACGGGAAGATGCTCGCGGTCGTCGACGGCCGCTCTCCGGCGGTGCTGTGGGACGTGACGGACCCGGCCCGGCCGGTGCGCAGGGCGTCGCTGCCGGACGCCGCCGGGATCGACGCGGTGGCGTTCAGCCCCGACGGGCGGACCGTCGCGACCAGCAACCGGGACAAGAACACCGTCCTGTGGGACGTCGCCGGCGCCGCCCCGGCCGAGCTCGCCACACTGCCCGGGGCGCATCCGCTGACCTTCAGCCCGGACGGGCGCACCGCGGTGACCAGCGGCGCCGCCGTCACCGTCTGGGACCTGACCGACCCGGCGACACCGGTGGCCGGCGCCACCCTCGCCCCGGCGTACACCAAGAAGATCACCGGCGCTGCCGTCGCGTTCAACCCGAAACTGCCCTTGGTGGCCGTCGAGGGCGCCGGCAACTACGTGTGGCTCTGGAACCTGGCCGACCCGGCCCACCCTCAGCAGGGCTTCTCCGAGCTCGCCGCCACCGGGCTGGCCGAGCTCAGCACGATGGCGTTCAGCCCGGACGGGCGCACACTCGCCCTGGCCGACACGGACGGGACGACCGCGCTGTGGAGCGTCGAGAACGGCACCATGGCGTGGCTGTCGACCCTGGTCGCCACCGTGAGCACCCCCGGCAACCCGGTCCGGTCGCTGGCGTTCAGCGCTGACGGGCGTACGGTGACCACCGCCGGCGGCCGCAGCACGGCGACCCTCTGGTACACCCGGGGCCGTTTCGCCCGGCCGCCTCTCGCGAGCCTGCCTGGTCCGTACCCCGGGCAGATTGTCGGGTTGGCCTTCGGGCCGGACAGCCGGTCGCTGATCGCCGCCGGTCATAACGGCACTGCCGTGCCGTGGGACCTGACCGGTCCGGCCGGCCCGCTGCGGCGCGACCCGCTGCCGCTGCACGGCGGCACCGCCGAGGCGATCACCCTGAGCCGCGACGGCCGCACCCTGGCCGTCATCGGCACCGACGGGACGGTGCGGCTGCTCGACCTGAGCCGCCCGGCCGCACCGGCACTGCTCGCCACCGTCCAGGAGGACGGGGACATCGTCAGCGCGGTGACGCTGAGCCCGGACGGGCGCACCCTGGCAGTCGGCCGCCTCGACGGCCAGTTCACGCTGTGGGACCTGAGCGACCGGCGGCAGCCCACCCGGCTCGCCGGGCTCACCCTGCGCTCGATGCTGTTCGCCGTCGCGTTCAGCCCGGACGGGCGCACCCTGGCCGTCGGCGAGGGCGACAACGTGTCGCTGTGGGACCTGACCGACCGCTCCGCGCCGGTCCGGCTCACGTCGATCCCGCTCAAGGACCACATCAGCTACGCCGCCCGCTCGCTGGCGTTCAGCCCGGACGGGCGCACCCTGGCGGCCGGCACCGACGACGACGCGACGGCCATCCTGTGGGATGTCGCCGACCCGTTGCGGCCCCGCCGGATCGCCACCCTGGTCGGCCACACCAGCCCGGTGCTCTGGGTGGCGTTCAGCCCCGACGGACGCACCCTGGCGACGGCCAGCCTGGACAGCGCCATGATGCTGTGGGACATCGCCGACCCCGACACCCCGGTACGGTTCGCCACGATCAAGAGCCCCGACCTGCAGACCATGAACGCCGCGTTCAGCCCGGACGGGCGCACCCTGGCCGCCGGCGGCGCCCACGGCCCCGTGCCCGGGAACGTTACGCTGTGGGACGCCACGGCGCCGCGGGAGGTCGCCGCCGATCCCGGCCGGCACGCCTGCGCTGTCGCCGGGCGCGGGCTAACCGCCGAAGAATGGGCCCGCTACATTCCCGAACTGCCCCACCAGCCCACCTGCTGAACACCGGCTGCGGAGGTCGAATTGCGGTTCGGAATCACCGGTCACCGGCTCCTCCCACCGGGCATCGCCGAACGGGCGGTGGACCACTGGCGGCAGGCGCTGCCCTCCGGCGCCGGCCTGCACGCGGTGTCGAGCCTGGCCGACGGCGCCGACCAGCTGTTCGCCGCCCACGTGCTGGCGGCCGGCGGCACCCTCGAGGTGGTCCTGCCGTCGGCCGGCTACGCCGCCTCGCTGGCCACGGCCGGCAGCCGGGCCCGGTTCGAGTCGCTGCTGCGGGCGGCGGCGACGGTCGTCACCATGCCGTACGCCGAGCCCTGCGACCAGGGGTTCCTCGCGGCCGGGCAGGCGCTGGTGGACCGCTGCGACCACCTGTTCGCGGTGTGGGACGGCCGGCCCACCCGCGGACCGGGCGGCACCGCCGACGTCGTCGCCTACGCGCGAGCCCGCGACCGGCCCGTCACCGTGCTGTGGATCGACGGCGTACGCCGCACCTGACCACCCGCCGGCACCCGCAGCTCCGCGAAGAGCCGCCGGGCCTGGTCGGCATCCTCCAGACCGTCGTGGGCGCGCGCCTGCTCGTACCGATCCCCGATCTCCTCGGCCAACGCCAGCGCCTGACCGTGCTGCACGCGGGCCTCCGCCGCGTCCCCGGCGGCGCGCAGCACCTGGCCCAGGTCGTTGAGCGCCTCGGCCTCACTGGCGCGGTCACCGATTCGCCGGTGCAGCACCAGCGCGCGGCGCAGGTGCCCGGCCGCCTCCGCGAACCGGCCCCGCCGGGCCTGGACACCGGCCAGATCGGTCAGCGCGTAGGCCTCCGCGGTCCGGTCACCGGAACCGCGGACGGCGGCGAGGCTGCGCTCCAGGTCGGTGGCGGCCCGGTCGAGCAGGTCCGCGCGGTCCGGCAGCCTTGCGAGCAGCGACAGCACGTAGGCCTCGCTGAACCGGTCGCCGATCGCGGCGTACCGCTCCAGCGCGGACTCGAAGCGCTGCGCGGCCTCGGCCGGCTCGCCCAGCCGGGCGTCGATCAGCCCGAGCCGGACCAGCGCGTCGGCCTGGCCGGCGTCGTCACCCAGCTGCCGGAACAACGTCCAGGCCTGCTCGTAGTGCTCCGCGGCCTGCCGGTAGTCGCCCAGCCGCCAGTCGACGCTGCCGAGATTGCGCAGCACCACGGCCTCGGCCGCGTGCGCGCTGAGCCCCGCGTACAGGATCAGCGCCTGCCGGTAGGTGGCGGCGGCCTCGGGCAGGCGGCCCTGCCGCCGGTGCAACCGGCCCAGGTGGGACAACGCCCGCGCCTGCGCCTCGCGATCGTCGATCGCCCGCGCCGCGGACACCGCGGAGGCGGTGACGGTCGCCGCCTCGGCGACCGGCCCGCCCGCGTCGAGATAGGGGAACAGGGTCGCGGCGAGCGCGATGGTGTGCCGCTGCCAGCCGTGCGCCGCGCCGTACGTGCAGACCGCGGCCAGGTTGGGCCGTTCCGCCTCGATCCAGGCGCGGGCGGCGTCCGGCTCGGCGCCCATCGCCGCGACCGCCCCGGCCAGGTAGTGGTCGAACAGGCGGGTCAGGGCGGCCCGCCGGTCCGCCTCGGGGTCGTGCCCGGCAGCGAGCTCGGCGGCGTAGGCGCGCAGCAGATCGTGCATGCCGTACCGGCTGCCCCGCCCGGCCTGCACCAGGCTGGCCCGGGCCAGCGTGCCGAGCAGCCGCCGCGCCTCCCCGGCGCCCGTGCCGGTCAGCGCCGCCACCGCGTCGACGTGCGCGGTCTCGCCCGGATGCAACCCCAGCAGCCGGAACGCCCGGGCCGCGCCGGCCGGCAGATTCTGGTACGACCAGGAGAACACCGCCCGCACCTCGGCGTGCGGATCACCGCCCGCGTCCAGCAGGTCCAGGCGCACCCGGTGATCACTCAACTCGGTCACGAGCTCGGCCAGCGGCACGTCGGCGCGCTCCGCGGCCAGCTCGGCGGCGATCCGCAGGGCCTGCTGCAGCCGGGCGCACGCGGCGGCCAACCGCGCGGCGGCGGCCGGCTCCCGGTCAACCCGCGCGCCGATCAGCCTGCGCAGCAGAGCGACCGCGTCCGGCAGCGGCAGCAGATCGAGCATGATCCGCTCGGCGCCGTGCACGGCCACCAGCGCCGGCAACGAGTCCCGGCTGGTGACCAGCACGAGGCAGGAGCCGCTGCCCGGCAGCAGCGACCGGACCTGCTCCACCGAGGACGCGTTGTCGAGCAGCACCAGCATCCGCCGGCCGGTCAGCTCGGACCGGAACCGGGCGGCACGCTCGTCGGCGCCCGGCGGGATCTCCGGCCCGGGCACCCCGAGCGCGGTGAGGAACCCGGCCAGCGCGTCGGCGACCGCCACCGGCTGCTCGGCGTCGTAGCCGCGCAGATTCACGTAGAGCTGCCCGTCGGGGAACGCGTCCCGGACCCGGTGCGCCCACCGCACGGCCAGCGCCGACTTGCCGACGCCGGCGGTGCCGGACAGCAGGGCGACGGTCAACGGCGGCTCCTCACCGCCGGTCGCGGTGAGCAGGTGGTCCAGCGCGGCGAGTTCATCGGTACGGCCGGTGAACGCCCGGACGTCGGCCGGCAGCTGCGCCGGAACGTTGACCGTTGCAGCGGGCCGCGGGGCATCGCCGGCCGGCGCCGCCAGCGAGGGATCCGCAGCGATGATCTGCTCGTGCAGCCGGCGCAGCGCCGGGCCCGGGTCACTGCCCAGCTCCTCGGCGAGGCGGTGGCGGATCTGCCGGTACTGCTCGTCCGCGTCGGCCTGCCGCCCGCACCGGTACAGCGCGAGCATCGCCTGCCCCGCCAGCCGCTCGTCCAGCGGATGCTCGGCGACGGCGGCGGACAGCACCGGCAGCAGCTCGCCGTGCCGGCCCAGCCGCAGCAGCACGTCGTTGCGGTCCAGCTCGGCGGCGCAGCGCTCGCCGAGCAGCGTGTGCCGCGTCGCGTTCGCCCACGGGGTGTCCAGTCCGGTGAACGGATCACCGCGCCACAGGCTCAGCGCCTGCCCGATCAGGTCGGCGGCCGCCCGGTCCGGTTCCACCCTGGCCAGCGTCATCAGCCGGCGGAACCGGTGCAGGTCGACCGTCTGCGCGTCCACAGTGAGCAGATAGCCGCCCGGCTCCCGCCGGATCCGCGCCCCGGTCGCGCGCCGCAGCCGCGACAGGTAGCTGTAGAGCGCGTTCGCCGCCCGCTGCGGCGGCTTCTCGCCCCACACCCGGTCGATCAGCTGGTCCACCGTGACCGGACAGCCCGCCTCCACGAGCAGCACACCCAGCACCCACCGCTGCCGTGTGTGGCCCAGCTCGACGGCCCGGCCGCCGGCCCAGGCCTCCACCGTGCCGAGCACACCGAACTCCGCCGCCACCTGCAACGCGCACGCCTCCCACTCGACCAGCGGATTCAAGAAGTCCCCAAGGATCCGTAGGAGTCTCGCATGCTTCCCACAAGGTCCGGGGGCGAGCATTGATCTCGTTGCAGGCGGGGCAGGTCGCTCGTCCGGTTACGCGAGGCGTACGGGGGAAGCCGGACCGTTGGGGGGCGTTGAGCGACCTGCCCTGCAACCCTGCCGCGCGCCCACATCGGACCTCGGTCGTCAGGGCGATGGTCCCGGCACGCCGCACATGGTGGTATGGCCTCACGAGGGCGGGACTCCACGCACCCGACGGGGGCAACGATGACACCAGCACGCGAGGGGACACTCGCCGGCGGGCTGCCGTACCGGGCGGCCGGCACCGGGCCACCCGTGATCGTCCTGCCGGGGATCAGCGGGGACAACGCCGATCCCACCGGCGGCGACCGGCGTTCCCAGCTGCGCGCCTTCCGGGCTCTGACCGGGCAGTTCACCGTCTACGTGATCAACCGCAGGCCCGGCCTGGCGGCCGGCGCGACGATCCGGGACATGGCCGACGACTATGCGTACGCCCTGACGCGCGAGTTCGGCGAGCCCGTCGCGGTCATCGGGGTCTCCACCGGCGGATCCGTCGCGCAGATGCTCGCCGCCGACCATCCGCACCTGGTCAGCCGGCTCGTGCTGGTCGCCAGCGCGCACCGGCTCGCCGAGCGGGGCCGGCGCGCCCAGCGGGCCCTGGCCCGGCACGCCGAGGCGGGGCGGCCCCGGCGAGCCTGGGCATCCATGGCACCGGCGCTGGCGCACCGCGCCCCCGGGCGCTGGGGCTTCACCGCGCTGCTGTGGCTGCTGGGCGCGCGCATGACGCCGGCCGATCCGGCGGACCTGCTGATCACGATCGCCGCTGAGGACGGCTTCGACGCGTGGCCCGACCTGCCCCGGATCACGGCGCCGACCCTGATCGTCGGCGGCGCCCGAGACGGCTTCTACAGCCCGCAGCTGTTCCGCGAGACCGCCGACCGCATCCCCGACGGGCGGCTCCTGCTGCACCGGAGGAAGGGGCATGCCGGCACGTCGGCCGGCGCGGCCACCGTCCGCGAGATCCGGCGATTCCTGACGCCCTGAGAGTCACCGCCCGGCCAGTGCGGCGATCAGCGACTCGATCGCACTGTCATAGGCGTGCTGCGGCGGCGTCGCATACCCCACCACCACACCCGGCGGCGCCTGCCGCGGCTGCCGGTAGAAGCCGCTGAGCGGGTCCACCATGACCCCGTCCGCGGCGAGCCGCTCGCGCATCGCCGGCTCGTCGGCCCCGGGCAGGTGCAGCACCGCGTGCAGGCCGGCGGCGATCCCGGACAGCCGGGCGCCGGGCAGCCGCGCTGCGACGGCCCGGCCGAGACGGTCGCGGCGCTGCGCGTAGCGGATCCGGCACCGCCGCAGGTGCCGGTCCAGCTCGCCGCGGCGGATCAGGTGGGCCAGCACCAGCTGGTCGATCGCATTGACGTACGCCTCGTCGAACCGCAGCGCCGCCCGCAGCACCGGAACGAGCCGGGTCGGCGCGGCGATCCACGCGATCCGCAACGCCGGGGCGATCGTCTTGCTCACCGTCCCGGCGTAGACGACCTGCTCCGGCGCGAGCCCCTGCAACGCGCCCACCGGCTGCCGGTCGTAGCGGAACTCGCCGTCGTAGTCGTCCTCGACGATCACCGCGCCGGCCCGGCCTGCCCAGTCCAGCAGCTCCCGGCGCCGCTGCGGGCTCAACGTGACCCCGAGCGGGAACTGGTGCGCCGGCGTCACCACCACCGCCGACTCGTCCGTCAGCCCGCCCACCACCAGGCCGTCGGCGTCCACCGGCATCCGGGTGACCCGCAGCCCGACCCGCTCGGCCAGCGCCGCGTAATCCTGCAACGTGGGGTCCTCGAACGCCACCGTCCCGCTCAGCGCCTGGCAGATCAGCCGCAGCGCATGGGTGTACCCGGCGCACACGATGACGTGCTCCGGCGTGGTGATCACCCCACGAGCCCGGCCGAGGTAATCGGCCAGCGCCGACCTCAGCGCCACGTCACCGGTCGGATCGCCGTAGGCGAACGCCTGGTTGGGCGCGGTCTGCAGCACGTGCCGGGTGGCCGCGAGCCACTCCCGGCGCGGGAACATCGACAGATCCGGCAGCCCCGGCCGAAGATCGACCCCGCCGGCCGGCGGCCGGAACGGCGACGCCGGCGGCAAGCTCGGCAGGCCGGCCGGTCTGGCCTGCGCGGCGATCCGTACGCCGGAGCGCGCCCGCGACGTCAGATAGCCCTCCGCCGTGAGCTGCTCGTAGACCTGCGTCACGGTGCCCCGGGCGATGCCGAGCTCCTGTGCGAGCGCCCGCGACGACGGCAGCGGGTCACCGGGGGAGAGCCGCCCGTCCCGCACCGCCGTGCGCAGCGCCTGCTCCAGCCCGGCCCGCACCCCGCCCGCCCGGTCGATGGCGAGGTGCAGATCCAGCCCGGATCTGGCCCACTGATCTGCCATGCGTCTGGACTATATCGCTGGGCCAGATCCTTCCTAGATTCGCTGTATGAGACATCTCGCGATGGCCGCCGGCCTCACCGCCCACCTGCTCGGCCCGCTCCCGCGCACGCCGCCCGAGCCGATACCCGAACCACCGGCCACCGGCCCCCGCCGCGAACTCGGCGCCTTCCTCGCCGCGTACCGCGGCGCCCGGTCCGTCCCGGCGCTGACCGCCCTGGTCGCCCCCGACGCCGTGCTCTGGACATGCGGCCGCATGGTCCGCGGCCGCGACGCGGTCATCGCCCGCCTGCTGGCCGGCGGAGAACACACGCCGGCGAACGTCGAGTGGCTGATCAGCCCGGCCGGCGGCGAGGCGCTGTGCTCCGCCGAAACCCCCGGCGGGCACCTGAGCATGCTGGTCCAGTCCGTCGCCGGCCACTGGCGCATCGTCTACCTCCACATCGCCTGACGCCACGGGCGCGGCAACAGCCGCGCCCCACCCGGCGGTGACATCCTCGAACACGTGGAGACGGACGCACACCGGGCGCTCACCGACGCGATCCGCGACCTGCTCACCTCGGTGAAACACCACCGCGCCGCCCGGGACGACCTGCCCCGCGACCTCACCGACCGGCTCCAGCGGATCAACAGCCACGCGGCCGCCGCAGCCGCCACCACCGGATATCTGCGCACGGTTCACCCCGAAGACCCACCAGCCCCGGCCCGGGAGACCTTCGGCCGCCGCCTGACCCTGCGCACCCTGCACATGCTCGGGATCCTCGGCCTCGTCACCGACCCGTCGCGCCCGGCGATCCCGGACCAGGTCGTGCCGGAGCTGTCCGGATACCTGGCCGGCCCGGCAGTTCCCGGCGAGCGGATGTACGTCACCGACGCGAACCTCCCACTCACCGCAGCGCGCGAGATCGCCGGCTGGACGCTGACCCGCATCGGCCGCGGCGACCTCGACCCGCTGACACCGCTGCCGTCCACGCTGCGCCACGCCGACAACCCGTGGGACGAGGCCCTGCGCCACGGCGGATGCGTCGTTCTGCGCCGCACCGACCCCGGCTTGCGGCCACGGACGAACACGATGATGCCCGCCACACTCGGCACCGACCTGACCGAGACGGTGGTGTCCATCGCCGCGTGGGCGCCGCTGCTGCTGATCAACCTGGCCGCCTGCGACCGCGTCGTCGTCGCCGCCGAGTACGAGATCGAACCGGGCCGGGTCGTCGACCGCATCCGCGGCACCGGCCTGGGCCTGCTCGAGAACGGCGACGGCGACACCCTGGGGGAGCACCCGGCATGGGGCCCGTTCCAGCCCCGCCCGGACGAGGCCGACGAGTTCCTCGACGCCGTGACCGTCCTCGAGCCCTACCTGCAGGAATTCCTCGCCTGGCCCGCGCTGACCAAGAAACAGGGCCGGGACACGGTGCAGGCGGCCGAAGGCAGGTTGCGCCAGAGCACGCACCGGCTGCTGGCGATCAGCGCCCTCCTCGGCGTCAACGGCGACGTGATCCAACCGCGCGACCGTCCCGAGGTGACCGCCTGGACCGTCTCAGCCCTGGAACACCTGCTCGTCCCGGACTGGAACACCGGGGAACTGGCCCGCAAGGTCGCGCAGCGCACCGCCGTCCTGATCGGTGCCGGCGACGACGACCGGGTTGCCGTCCATCGCGACGTCAAGAAGGCCTACACCATCCGCTCCAACGTCGCCCACGGCAGCCCGCTCACCCCACACCAGCTGGAAGAGCTCGCCGTCCTGCCCAGCCGGCTCTACGGCTACCTGCGCGAGGTGTTCCGCGCACTGATCATCCTCGGCCCGCGCTTCACCGCGGAACGGGAATGCGACACCGCGCTGCTGTCCCGGGCCGTCCGCCACGAACGGATCCGCGGCCCGGTCCAGGAGGCGATCGCAAGGCTTCCCCCGCCCCTCCACAGCCTGCGCGCGGACACCTACCGCTAGGCCTCGGTCAGCGCTCGCTCCGGTCCGCGGTTGGCTTCGTGGTCGTCTGGCTGCTCGGCAGCGCGATCGGCCTGGACACCCAGTCTGCCGTCGGCGTGGGAACCGTCGCGGTGTCGCTCATCCTCACACCGCTGGCCTGGTTCGCCTCGAAGAACGGGCAGCTGGCGCGGGAACCCGGGCCGGTCGAGCTGCCCGCACCCGAGACCACGGCATCGGGTGAACCGTCAACCGTCCCGCCGCGGCTGGTCGTGGGCGACATACCTCTCGAGGCGGTCGCCTGGCAGGAGCGGACCCAGCTGCTGGACCGCCTGATGACGGTCTCCGGCAGCGGCCGGCCGACAGTGGTCTGCGCGGTGACCGGCCAGCGCGGTATCGGCAAGACCCAGATTGCCGCGGCCTATGCGCGACGGCGCATCGCGGACGGTTGGCCGGTCGTGGTGTGGATACTCGCCGACACGGAGCTGGGGCTGATGACCGGCCTGGACCAGCTCGCTGCCGCGGCAGGCGTCCGGCAGCCCACCGCAGACCTGCGCACCAGTGCGACCACGGCTCTGGCCTGGTTGCGGGTACAGCCGGGGCCGTGTCTGCTCGTGTACGACAACGCTCTCGACCCGGACTTGATCCGACGGTTCACGCCCTCGGTCGGGGCTGTCCACACGCTCGTCACCACGACCGAACTGCATTTCGGGAACATCGGCGTCACCATCGACGTGGACGTCTTCACCGATTCCGAGGCGGTCGCCTACCTGCGCGAGAGAACCGGACTGGCAGACGACAACGGGGCCCGGGAGACCGCCGAACGGCTCGGCCGGCTGCCGGTCGCGCTGTCCCAGTTGGGCTCGGTGGTCGGACCTCGGCGCCGCTTTCCGTCGTTCCGGGCCTACCTCGACCTGCTGGACCGGTTGCCGGCTGCCGAGCTGTTGCCGCGCGTGGCCGGCGATCCCTACCCCCGAGGCGCGGCGGAGGCGATCCTCATCAGCCTCGACGATCTCAGCGCGGTAGACCCCGACGGGGCTGCCCGCCGCCTTCTGAACCAGCTTGCCGTACTCGCTCCGGGCGGCGTTGACGCGGTCCTCCTCGACAATCTCGTCGGCCCAGCGGATGGCGGCCGGCACGATGCGGCGACGACCGCCGCGATACTCGCCCACCGCTCACTCACCATGCCGATGCTCGACCACGAGCGCACCGTCGCTCACCGGCTCATTCAGCGCGTGGTGCGGGACCGCGCCCGCCAGGCCGGCGATCTCGACATGGCGATCACGACCGCGGCGGCTGCGGTACGCAACGCCGCGGAACGAGCCGGCCGACGGTGGAGCGATCGGGCGCTGCTCACCGAATACACCGAGCATTTACAAGCACTGTTCGAGAACTCGACCGGCGACGCCGCACGAGGAGAGATCCTGACGCTGCTGGCACGAGTGTCGTTCCTGCTCAACGAGACCCACAGCTACAGCTCGCTCATCGCCGTCGGCCCCGTCGTGCTCGCGCAGTTCGAGAAGGTGCTCGGCCGTCAGCACACCGACACACTCGTCTGGCTGAACAACCTGGCCCACGCCTACCAGGAGATGGGCCGCTTGGACGAGGCGATGGAGGCGCACCTGCGGGCGTTGGCCGACCGGGAGCGGCTGCTCGGTCCGGACCATCCGCACACCCTCACGTCGCGGAACAACGTGGCCCACGTCTACCAGCGGATGGGCCGGTTGGACGAGGCCCTTGAGTTGCATACGCGGACACTGGCCGATCGGGAGCGGCTGCTCGGTCCGGACCATCCGCACACCCTCACGTCGCGGAACAACGTGGCCCACGTCTACCAGCGGATGGGCCGGCTGGACGAGGCGATCGAGTTGCATACGCGGACACTGGCCGACCGGGAGCGGGTACTCGGTTCCGACGACCCGGACACCCTGGTGTCGCGCAACGATCTGGCGGTGGCCTACAGGTGGGCGGGGCGGGTGGATGAGGCGATCGAGTTGCACGAGCGGACGCTGGCGGACCGGGAGCGGGTCCTCGGCCCGGACCACATCGACACCCTGGTGTCGCGCAACGATCTGGCGGTGGCCTATCGATCGGCGGGGCGGGTGGATGAGGCGATCGAGTTGCACGGGCGAACGCTGGCGGACCGGCAGCGGGTACTCGGCTCGCAGCATCCGGACACTGTCACATCGCGGAACAACCTCGCCGAGGCGAGCCGGCCAGCCGGAGATCTGAACCGCGATGGGGAGCAGCCTGCCTGAGTCACAACGCCGGCAAACGTCAGGCCTCGGTCAGCGCCCGCTCGCGGCGTTCGATCCAGCCGGTCAGGTTGGCCGGCAGGTCGGCCTTGCCGTAGAGCCAGCCCTGCGCCAGATCGCACCCCTGCTCTCGCAGCCAGTCGCGCTGCGCCTCGGTCTCCACGCCCTCGGCCACCACCCGATGGCCCATCGCCCGGGTCATCGCCAGCACCGCGCGCACGATCGGCTCGTTCGCGCCGTTGCCGCCGACGTCCGAGACGAACGAGCGGTCGATCTTGACGATGCCGACCGGGAGCCGGTTGAGGTAGCTCAGCGAGGAGTAGCCGGTGCCGAAGTCGTCGATGCAGAGGGTGACCCCCATCGTGCGCAGCGCGTTCAGCGTGAGCAGGGCCGTCTCCAGGTCCTCCATCACGCCCGACTCGGTGATCTCCAGCCACAGGGCGGACGACGGCAGGTTGTTCTCCCGCAGCGCGTCGTCGACGAGGCGCACCAGGGAGCCGTCGCGCAGCTGGCGCACCGCGACGTTCACCGACACGTGCAGCGGACGGGCGCCCGGGCCTCGCTGGACGGTCCACTCGCCGAGCTGCCGGACCGACTCGCGCAGCAGCCACGCGCCCATCTCCTCGATCATGCCGGTCTCCTCGGCGATCGGGATGAAGTCGACCGGCGAGACGTGACCCAGCTCCGGCGAGTGCCAGCGCATCAGCGCCTCGAAACCGTCGAGCTCGCCGGAGGCCAGGTCGATGATCGGCTGGAAGTGGGCGGCCAGTTCGCCGCGCTGCACCGCGCCGCGCAGCGCCAGCTCCAGCCGGACCCGGTCCTGCACCTGGGCGTGCATCGAGGCGTCGAACATCGCGTACGCGTTGCGGCCGTTGCTCTTGGCCCGGTACATCGCGGTGTCGGCGTCGCGGATCAGCTCCAGGGCGTCGACGCCGTCGGCCGACTTCGCCACGCCGATCGACACCGAGGTGACCACGTCGCCGATGGAGAGCGAGAACGGCCGGCTGAACTCGGTCAGCAGCCGCTCGGCGAGCGCCTCGGCCCGCCGTTCGTGTGGCGGTCCGGCCACCGCGATCAGGAACTCGTCACCGCCGACCCGGCTCACCACGTCGTCCGGGCGCACCTGCTCGGTCAGCCGCGCGGCCACTACCCGCAGCAGCTCGTCCCCGACCTGGTGACCCCAGTTGTCGTTGATCATCTTGAACCGGTCGAGGTCGACGAAGAGCAGGCCGACTTCGGTCTTCTCGGCGCGGGCCCGGGTGGTCCAGCTCACCACCGTCTCGGTGAGCAGTTCGCGGTTGGGCAGGTCGGTGAGCGTGTCGTGGGTGAGGCGCCGCCGGCTGATCCGCTCGGCGCGGGCCCGCGAGTTGTTCGAACGGATCACCCGGGTCAGCACGGTCAGCACCAGGCAGACGCAGAGCACAGCGCGGATCACGTCGCCGGCCCACGTACCCGAGGGCATGAGCGAACTCAGGGCGACCGGGAAGATCACCATGACCCCGATCATCGCGCTGCGCGCGCGGCTCAGATTGCGGGCCACGAACTGCTGCGGTTCGGTCAGGGTGCGCATCGACGGGTGCAGCGAGGCGGCGGTCAGCAGCGCGAACATCAGCAGCAGGAAGACGTTGACGAGCACCTCGGGCAGCTCGACCTGCAACGCCCAGCGCAGGCAGTAGAGCAGGTCGCCGGTGAACATCGCGCCGCACGCGACGATCATCAGCCACAGCGCGGGCTGCCGGGTGCCGTGCGTCAGCAGCAGCCGGGCCGCCAGCACCAGCACGACCACGTCGATGATCGGGAACAGCGCGTTGATCAGCTGGGACGCGCTGAGGTTCTCGTCCAGGTTCGGCGCGATCAGGAACACCCAGGCCAGAAACGCCGTCCCGAGCCCCATCAGCAGGGCGTCAACCCACGCGGTGTCGTCCTCGGCGGCTCGCCGCCGGCGCAGCATGACCGAGAAACACAGACCCACCAAGACGTACGCGGGGACGGTCAGCAGGTCCGGCAACAGGATCAGCTGGCCGGGCAGGGCGCCTGCCTCGCGGACCAGGCGCAGCACACTGCTCGCGATGAAGATCCAGGAGGCGATGCGGATGTGGCGCCACGGCGTCATGTCCGAGGGCCGGTGCCGGCGCGGGCCGCGGTGGATCGCCACCAGCCCGCACAGCAGCGACAGGCCCATGGCCGGGCCGGCCGCCCAGCTAGGGCCGGCCAGCACCACCATGATCAGCGCCGTGTTGAGCCCGAGAAGGATCCAGAACTCGGACGGCGTCCGGTCCTCACGCGCCGAAGCCTGGACGTGGGTCATGATTCTGCTATCGGCGGGAAACCTTCCCGTCTTAACCAACCGTGACGGCGACGATCCGTCCTTCCCGGGCCGCGCTGCGGGCGTGCTCGTCGAAGTCGGGCGCCGTGCAGATGAACAGGGTCCGCCCGTCCTGACCGCCCAGTGCGCAGGCGTACGCGTTGGTGCCCGGCCGCACCTCGTCGGTGATCCGCCCGCCTTCGACGACCCGGATCACCCGGCCGCCGAGGGCGTCGGCCACCCACAGGCCTCCGCCGGCGTCCAGGCTGCCGCCGTCCGGGGCCGCGTCGAGTTGCCCCAGGGCGCCGGCGACCGCGCGGTCGGTGGGCACCGGCCCGAACTCGGCCCACACCCGCTGATTGGTGAGCCCGCCGTCCCCGGTGCGGTCGAACGCGGAGATCCGGTTGCCGAACGTCTCGTTGACCAGCACGACGCCGTCGTCCGCGAGGTTGATGGCGTTCGGGAACCAGAGACCGGCCGCCACCTCGGTCACCGTGCCGTCCGGGTCGGCGCGGTGCACGGCCGCCGGTGCGACCGGGGCGCCGTTCATCAGGTCGAAGCCGAAGTTGCCGACGTACGCGCGGCCGTCGGCGTCCACCGCCATGTCGTTGAGGTGGCCGGTCGCGTGCCCGCTCAGGTCGGCGTGGGTGACCAGCGTGCCGTCCGACTCACGGCGCAGGATCCGCCGATCGCGCATGGAGACGACGAGCAGCCGCCCGTCCGGCAGCCAGCCGAGACCGGAAGGCTGCCGCGGCACGAGGGCCTCGACGCGGCTGTCGCTGCCGTCCTCGCGGACCGACATCACCCGGCCGGTGTAGAAGTCGGAGAACCACAGCCGGCCGTCGTGCCAGCGCGGTGCCTCGGTGAACGTGAACCCGTCGACGACGGTGGTGACAGGATTCGACATCCACCGATGATCGGCCGAAGCTCCGCCGCCGGCAACCGCGGGTCAGCGCTTCGTCTCGATCTCCGCGCGCATGTCCGGGAAGTCGCCCTTCACGTCCACCGCGGTCTCGTAGAAGAACAGGAACATCCCGACGCTGCCCTCGTCGGCCCAGCCGCAGATGGCGACGTCCTCCTTCTCGATGACGGTGCTGCCGCACTGCGCCACCCCGCCGAGTGAGCCGGTGCTGGCGGGGGAGACCCCGGTCAGCTGGCTCTCGCCACTGAACGACTGGAACACCGTGTCGAGCATCCGCTGCGGGTCGTCGATGTCGACCTCGGCGGCCAGGGCGGCGATCATCTTCTTGTCGGCCACGTCGCCGTAGACGGCCCCGAACGCGTTCGCCGCGCCGGGGTAGCCCTCCAGCTCCTTCGCCAGATCCGTGGTGAGCGAGGACAGCTCCTTCGCCTCGATCTTGGCGTGGCCGTTCAACGTGGCCGGTTCGCTGATCGTGATCTCACTCCCGCTCCCGCTCCCGCTCCCGGACACCTTCTCACCGATCAGGTAGAAGACGGTGCCGCCGCCGACCAGGACCACCAGCCCGATCGCCACCGAGAGCAGGGTGATCGCCACGGTCCGGGACGGTGCCGGCCGCGCGGGCGGCGCCATCGCCGGACCGGCCTGGCCGTAGCCCGGCTGGCCGTAGCCGTGCTGCCCGTAGCCCTGCTGGCCGTAGCCGGGCTGGCCGTAGTACGGCTGGGTGTACTGCTGCGAGGCGTACGGGTCGACGGGCGGCGGGAGCGGTTCACCGGGTGACGGCGGATAGGGCGGCTGTCCGGGCGGCGGAGGGTAGGTCATCAACGCTCTCCAGTATTCGAACTGTCAGCGGATCCTATCGACGGCGCAGAGCAGGGACGCCGGCCCGGTCCGCGCGCGGTTGACCCCGACGCGACGTCATGGTTTGCGATGGGCGCATGAACCGCGTTTCGTCGGCGTACCTGACCTCCTACGTCCTGTCCCTGCTCGGCAACTCCGTCGCCGGGGTGGTGCTGCCCCTGCTCGTCCTGCAGACCACCGGCAGCGTGCTGGCCACCGGGGCGGTCGCGGTCGCCTCGGCACTGCCGGCGGCCGTCGCCGGGCTGGTCATGGGCGTGGTGATCGACCGGATCAACCGGCGCACCGCCTCGGTGCTCACCGATGTGATCTCGGCGCTCTCGATCGCCGCGCTGCCGCTGGTGGACGCGACCGTCGGGCTCGCGCTGGGCTGGTTCGTGCTGTTCGCGGTGATCGGCTCGTTCGGTGACGTGCCCGGCCTGACCGCCCGGGAGGCGATGATCCCGGGCGTCACCCGGGCCGGGCGGATGAGCGCCGAGCGCCTGCTCGGACTGCGCGAGGCGCTCGGCGCGGTGGTCATGCTGATCGGGCCGGCGGCCGGAGCGGCGCTGATCTCGGCCTTCGACGGCGTCACCGTTCTGTGGGTGACCGCCGCGACCTCGGCGGCGGCCGCGGCGGTCACCATGCTCATCCCCCGGGAGGTGGGCGCGATCGCGGCCACCGGGGCGGGCCCGCAGCGGGTGGTGCTGCGCGACGGCTGGCACACCCTGGTCCGCTCGCCGTTCCTGCTGACCACCACGCTGCTCAGCGTCGGACTGGTCGCGGTGCTGGCCGGCTTCCAGGCGCTGGTCCTGCCGGTCTACTTCACCCTGCAGCAGCGGCCCGAGATGCTGGGCCTGGTGCTCAGCGCGCTCGCCGTCGGCCTGCTGGCCGGCGGCGGGATCTACGCCGCGGCCGGTGGCCGGGGCCGGCGGCGGACCTGGTTCCTGGCCGGGCTGCTGATCACGATCGCCGGGTTCGGCGCGATGGCGGCGCTCGCCGGCCCGTGGCTCGTGCTCGGCGCCGCGGCCGTGGTCGGGCTCGGCAACGGACTGTGCGGCAGCCTGATGGGCGTGCTCATGATCGAGCGGATCCCGGACGCGATGCGCGGGCGGGTGATGGGCCTGCAGAACTCGATCCTCACCCTCGCCCCGGCTCTCGGCATGGGCGCCGCCGCGCTGCTGGTCGAGCAGTCCGGCGCGCGGACCGGAGCGATCGTGCTCGCCGCGGTCTGGCTCGCCGTCGGCGTCGTCGCGATGCTGGCGCGGGCGCTGCGCGACCTGGAACCACGGCCGGCGCCCGAGGCCGAGCTCGTAGGCTGACCGCCGGGAGGAACGGATGAACAGCGGTGAGATCGCGGCTATGGCCGGGGTCAGCGTGCGCACCCTGCGGCACTACCACCAGGTCGGCGTGCTGCCCGAGCCACCGCGGCGGGCGAACGGCTACCGCGAGTACACGGTGCGCGATCTGGTGCTGCTGCTGCGCATCCGGCGGCTGGCCGAACTCGGCATCGCACTCGACGAGATCCCGTCGATGCTGGAGACCGGTAGGCGGGCCGACGCGGTGCTCGACGAGCTGGACCGGGAACTCGCCGGGCAGATCGAACGGCTCACCGCCCGCCGCGCCGCGATCGCCCGGCTGCGGGCGGCCGGCGCCAGCCCCGACACGCCACCGGAGTTGGCCGGTGTGCTCGGGGCCGGCGCCGCGGGCGGCCCGGATCTGCCGCCGGAGGTGCTGCAGCACGACCGCGAGGTGATGCTGCTGCTGCACCACCGTCTCGACGAGGACGGCCGGGCGGCGCTGGCCGGGCTGATGTCGCAGGTCACCGAACCGCGGGTGCGGGCGGCCACCACCGAGCTGACGGCCCGGTTCGCCGCGCTCGCGCCGGACGCCCCGGACGCGGAGATCGACCGGCTGGTCACCGCGTTCCAGTCCGTGCTGGGTCACCTGGACCTCGCCGGGTTCGAGGACGTCGACCCGCGGATCGGGGCGCTGCTCACCGCGTACCAGGAATCGGTCTTCAACGACGCCCAGCGTGAGTTTCTCGCCCGGCTGAGCCAGGTCGTCAGCGAGGGTACGACGCCAGCCGCGCCGACGCCGTGAACCCGGGAACGACCTGGTTGGGCCGGCTCGCGTCCACGGCGGCGCCGGTCTCGTTGACGACGTTCCGGATGCCGCCCCCGAAGGCGATCACCGCGGTCGTCATCGCCGTGAACGTGACACCGGCGCGCAGGCCACGGCCGAACACGTCGATCAGCGGCAGGTCCGGCACCTTCATCTCCGGGGTCGGCACCCCGACCAGCACCAGCACCCCGGCCAGGTCCCGGGCGTAGAACGCCTGCTTCCAGGTCTCCGGCCGGCCGACCGCCTCGATCACCACATCCGCGCCGTCGGCACCCTCATACGTCTCGGCGGCGATCCGCTTGATCTCGGCGACCGGGTCGGTCTTGGACGAGTCGACCAGGTGGGTCGCGCCCAGCTTGCGGGCCGCCTGCAGCTTGCGGGCGTCGATGTCGACCGCGATGATCGGGCTCACCCCGGCCAGCGCCGCCCCCGCCACCGCCGGCACACCCACCCCGCCGCAGCCAATCACCGCGACCGGCTTACCGCGGGTCACCGCGCCGGTGTTGATCGCCGCGCCGATACCGAGGACACCGAACTGGCGAGCGCCGCCGCCGCGGTCGAGCTGACCAGCGTGCGCCAGCCCGCCGCCGACCTCGGTGCGGCCGCGGTGCGCCTGGTCCTCGACGAGATGGGCCATCCCGAGCGGACGCCACAGGACATCGTCTTCCAGCCGGAGCTGGTGATCCGCGAGTCCACCACCACCCGCGCCCAACCGTGGCGCGGGTGTCGCCGGTGAAGTTGCTCAGCGACTATAGTCAAGAGTATGTGTTCAGAGGCGCCGCGCCTGATGGGTGCGCGTGAGATTCAGGTGCGGATCGGCCGGATCAGCCGGCAGCGGGTCTATCAGCTCGCCACCCGGCCGGACTTCCCGGCGCCGGTGGCGGATCTGGCGCAGGGCAAGGTCTGGCTCGCCGACGACGTGGAGGCGTGGCTCGCGGGGTGGCGGCCCGGACGGCCCGGCAGATCCTCGTAGCGGCCGGCCGTACTAGCCTGCGGGGGTGGCCGGAACCGAACTGGACGAGTTGATCGTGGCTGACGGCGCGGCGCTGCGCGCGTGGCTGATGGACAACCACACCACCTCGCCCGGCGTGTGGCTCGCCCTGACCAGAAAGGGCGGCTCCGTCACCACGCTGACCTGGCAGCAGGCCGTCGACGAGGCACTGTGCTTCGGCTGGATCGACGGGCAGGCCCGCAAACGCGACGAGCAGAGTTCCTGGAGGCGGTTGACCCCGCGCCGGGCCCGCAGCATCTGGTCGCAGCGCAACGTCGCCAACGTGGCCCGGTTGGAGGCGGCCGGCCTGATGCTGCCCGCCGGCCGCGCCGCGGTGGAGGCCGCTAAGGCCGACGGGCGGTGGGCGGCCGCCTATGCGCCGCCGTCGGAGATGGAGATGCCGGCCGACCTGCGAGCCGCGATCGCCGCCGACCCGGCGGCCCAGGCGATGTTCGACGTGCTCACCAGGACCAACCTCTTCTCCCTCATCGGCCGGGTCACCGCGGCCAAGCGGGCCGAGACCCGCACCCGGAAGATCGCCGAGATCGTGGCGATGCTGGCCCGGCACGAGACCTTCCACCCGCAGCGAGCCAGGCCGGCCGACCCGCCGGCGCCGTGACGCGGGGGTCGCCCGGCGCGGCGACTGGCATACCCGAAACGGCGGAAGCCGTCGCGCGCCCGACAGTGCCCCGGGGTGTCGTCGGGTACCCGTAGGACGTGACCCGCGACCAGCAGCCCTCGCCGCCGACCACATCCATCGCGGGGGACCGCCCGGCGGAAGGAGGCGAGCGGGACAGCGCCGTCCCCGCGCAGAGCAGCCCGCAGGACGTGCTGCCGGAGTTCCGGCCGAGCTGGTGGGAGACCGGCTTGCGGGCCCGGGCGAACGCCAGCGTGTTCGGCGTCTTCGCCGAGCTGCCGGGGCTGGCCGGCCGAGCGGTACGGGTGGCCTGGCGAGCTGACCGGCTGCGGACGTCACTGGTGGCCGTGGCCACGGTGGGCGCGGGGACGATGGCGGCGTTCGGTCTGCTGGCGACGCAGCGGATCCTGATCGAGTTGTTCGCCGGCGGGCCGACCCCCGACCGGGTGCGGGCGGCGCTGCCGGCACTGGCCTGGCTGGCAGCGGTGACGGCCATCCGCGGCGGCCTCGGAATGCTGGTCGGCTACGCCCTCAACGGCCTGACGCCGCGCGTGCACATGCTGGTCGAACGGGAACTGTTCGAGAACACGACCGCGGTCGAGTTGCGGGCCCTCGACGACGACCAGTTCACCGAGGGCATGGAACGCGCGACGCGGGGCACCGAGGCCGCGATCGATCTGGTCCAGACCGTCATGAACCTGTTCGCCGGGCTGGTCAGCCTGATCGCGGTCACCGTCGCCGTAGCAGCGGTCCACCCGCTGCTGCTGCTTGCGCTGCTGGTCGCCACGGTTCCGGTCGGTTACGCGGCGCTGCGGGCGGGACACGTACGATTCCAGAGCTTCCTGGCCAGCTCGACGCGGCGGCGCCGGCAGTGGGTGCTGCAACGGCTGATGGCCGAGCGCGACTCGGCGGCCGAGCTGCGTTCGTACGGTCTGCGGGGTTTCCTGCTCCGCCTCTATGACCGGGTGATGGGCGCCCAGATCGCCGAGGAGCTGAGGGTGGCCCAGCGGGTCACCACGACGACCAGCGCCGGCGCGATCGTCGGCGGGATCGCCCTGGCCGGGGTGTACGTGCTGCTCGGGGTGCTGCTGTTGCAGGGGCGGATCCCGCTCGCCGCGGCGACCACGTGCGTGATCGCGGTGCAGGCCGCGCAGCGGTCGCTGGCGCAGGTGACGTTCCAGATCGACCGGGTCTACGCGTCCGGGCAGTTCTTCAACGAGTACGTGCGCTTCCTCGACAGTGCGAAGAGCTATCTGCCGACCGGTCCCGCCACTCGCCGACCGGTGCCGGACACCCTGACCGAGCTGTCCGTCCACGACGTGAGCCTGCGCTATCCCGACCGGGACCGGCCGGCGGTCGACCAGGTCACGCTGACCATCCGGGCGGGGGAGACGATCGCCCTGGTCGGGGAGAACGGCTCCGGCAAGTCCACCCTGGCGGCGATGATCGCCGGGCTGCGGACCCCGACCGGCGGGACGATCCGGTGGAACGGCCGGCCCTACGGCGAGTGGGACGTCGACGGGCTGCGCCGTCTGGTCGCGGTCGCCATGCAGGAGCATCACCATTGGCCGTTCAGCGCGTCCACCAACATCGCGATGGGCGACATCGACGCCACCACCGAACCGGCCCGGATCGAGGCGGCCGCGCGGCTGGCCGCCGCCCACGAGATGATCCTCGAACTGCCGCACGGCTACGACACGCTGCTGGACAAGACGTTCCGGGACGGCCAGGACCTCTCCGGCGGGCAGTGGCAGCGCATCACCGCGGCCCGCGCGTTCCTGCGTGACGCCCCACTGCTGATCATGGACGAGCCGTCGTCGGCGCTCGACCCGCGGGCCGAGGACGCCCTGTTCCAGGCCCTGCGCGGACGGCAGGGCAGGCGCACCACGATCCTGATCACCCACCGGCTCGCCAACATCACCCACGCCGACCGGATCGTCGTGCTCGAGCACGGGCGCCTGATCGAGGACGGCACCCACCAGCAGCTGATGGCCGCCGGTGGGGTCTACGCCCAGCTGTTCACCCTTCAGGCGGCCGGCTATCAGGCGGGCGTGCTGCCGTCGTGAAGCTGTGGCTGCGCGTGGCGCCTATCTGCCCAGACCCGGCACGTGCCGGGCGAGGAACGCGAAGCCCGGACTGCGGCGGTCGACACGCGTGGAGATGCCCACCCACGTCGCGCTGCGCTTCTCCGCGTTGCCTCCCTTGCAGGTCACGCTGTCGAAGTCACCGCCGGTCACGGCGAACAGGGTCGGCCGGCCGCCGGACCACTCGACGAGCGGCCCGCCGCTGTCACCCTGCGCGGAAGCGCCGTTGACGACAGTCGTCAGAACATATTTGTCCGAGATCGCACACCTGCTCGACAGTGCGGCCCGGGTGCGGACGCGGACCTCAGCCGCCCGCGGCAGCGTGCGGAACCGGGTCGAGTCCTCGGCGACGATGCCGAAGCCGTACACGTACGCGTTGACGCCGCCGGGAATCGGGGCGTGCGCCATCCGGGCCGGCACGACATCGGCGATCGCCTTCTTCAACTTCAGGACGGCGACGTCGTGGACGAGCGTCCCGCTGTGGTATCCCTCCATGCGCCAGACCTCGGCCACCCCGGTCGTCTGTGCCCGGTTGCCGGCCGACGCGTTCACCTTGACGGTCATCTTGGACGGCGCGTACGGCTTGCCCTGCACCTGGCGGACGTTGGTGCAGTGCTGAGCGGTGACCACCCACTGTGCGGCGATCAGCGTGCCGGTGCAGTTCTCGCCGGCGTCCCGCCAGCCGTTGTCGGCGTTCACCCGAACCACCTGCGGAACCAGCGACCTGGTGCCGGACGAGGCGGGAAACCCACCGATGATCGCGGAGGCCGGCGACGCGGGCACGGCGGCGACCAGGCCGGCGATCACCGCCGAACCCGCCGCGCCGGCCAGCTTCATCCTTTTCGATCGATTCACGGCTGATTTCACCTTTCGCTGCGGAACAAGGGGTTTGCTCTGTTCGCCGACAGTAGGCGCCCGCAGCCGGACGGCACCATCTGCTGATCGGGTCCTGTCGCCCTCCCCGTGACCGACCCTGATCGGGTGCGGCGTCGGCGGCGTGGGGGAGACCGAGCTGGCCGACAAGGTCGACGGTCATGCGGGGCGGATCAGCCCACGGTGAGCATCCTGGCCGGGCTGAGCCGGACGTTGTAGGCGCCGGCGATGGCGCGGGCCAGCGGGGTCGATCGGGAACTCGATCCGCCGCCACCGGCGGTTGCCGGGATCGCCGTCGACTTCCACACGTGCACCGGCGCCTTCGCCAGGACGCGGCCGAGCCGGTTGTCGTCGGCGGTCCAGTTCTGGTGCAGGACCACACCCACCGCCAGCATCATCATGCTGTCCCAGGTGGCGGCCTGGCGTCCCCACGCCCGTTCGGTGACGGTCAGAGTGCGGGTCACGAGCCCGTCGCGTTTTCTCGCCAGGATCTTGAGTTTCTCGACCGCCGCGACCAGGTTCGCCGACGGGCTGCCGGCGACGTCCAGGCCGCACGCCCGCACCTCCCGCTGCACCTGCAGCGCCACCGGTTCACCTGCGGTGATCTCCACCCGGTACGTGTCGTACGGGCGCACCCGGCGCCGGTCGCGGTTCGCCGCGAGGAACAGGTCGGACTCCTCCTTGCGGGTCAGTCCCTCGTAGACCCAGCACAGGCGCAGGAAACCGGGACCTTCGAGGAGAAGCGCGACGTGGGTGGAGTGCTGACCGTCGATCAGGTAGTACCGCCCGTCGGCCCGCAGGGACACGATGGCCGGAGTGAGCAGGGACGGGTTCCAGATCTTCTCCAGTTTGGCGGCCCACCCCGGCTGGAACTGCCGCTGCGAGTCGAGACTCGGGTCGACATGGAGCTGGTCGGCTGCGATCAGCAGCGGGTATTGCTGCACGTCTGGTCTCACGAGGGTGCTCCCGGTGGTCAGGCTCGGGTCGGGTCGATGGTTCGCAGGTAGCCGAGCCGGTGGTAGGCGCCGGGGTCGGTCGTTGCGATCACGCAGCGGTAGGGCAGGGCGAGCATCGCGGTGTGCGCGACGTCGGGACGGTCATCCACGGCCAGGGCGGTCAGGGCGGGCACGTGGTCGCCGTCGAAGGCCGGAACGTCGACGAGCGGCTCGCCGTCGGGGCCTGCCTGCCCGTCCAGCAGGCGAAGCAGCCGGCCGAACGGCCGGGTGCCGTGCAGCTCCACCGCGGTGCGCAGGTAGGCCAGCGGGGAGACGACGATCCGGCAGTCGCTGTCCGCGACAGCTTCGGCGAGGATCACGCCGACGGTCGGGTTGTCCAGCTTCGCATACGAGCTGATCACGCCCGCGTCGAGCACGAGGTGGGGCCACGGCACCGGCGAGACGGGGAAGGCGCCGCGCGTGACGCGCTGCACCGTCGCCAGCAGAGCGTCGGTCTGCCCGGGCTGCGGGTCCGAATTCCTGTTGCTGTGCAGATGCGGAAGCATGCTCTGGTAGAGGCCGTCGAAAGCGTTTCCGGCCGCGTGGTACTCGCCGATTATTCGGGTTGCCCAACGCGACCGCCATTGATCCTGCTGGTTCACGGCGGCGACTTTATGCACTCGTTGCCGCAGGCCGCAAGTCACAGTTTCTCGGACAATCGCATCGGCCGATTATCCGGCGGTGTCCGACCAGCTCAAGCCATCTGGAAGCCCTGCCAGATCACTGCCCTTGGTGCCGGGCCGAATTACCCGGAATCAGGTTTCACCTGCGCCACTTCCTCCGTTCGTATGTTGCCCCCTTATCGGGGGAGGACCGACATTATTGGTACCTCCGCGAGAAAGGGCCAACCGAGGTGGTCGGCCCTCCGGCGGCGGAATTTCGAATTCCCGCAGTCCCGCATTCTGGGAGCCTGGTCGCGGGCGCCGGCCCGCGGCTCGCGACACGTCGCCGATGTCAGCGACGGCACGCCGCGGTCCCGCGCGTGTCGCCGCGGCGGTCGTGTTCAATGGCCGCTCCGACAGCCGCCCACCCGGCGGCGGGGTATCCACGGAAGGGGATCTGATGACCAAGGTGAAGATCGGGTCCGATGACCACGAGGCGTTCGCAGCAGCCGCCGCGGCGGCGGACACCACCGTCGGCCGATGGCTCGTCGAGGCGGGCCGTCGTCAGGTCCTCGCGGACGCCGCGGTGCAGGGCAAGCCCGGCGCGCGGATCGTTCCCGTTCCCGTTTCCGCCGCCACCGGCGCGCTTCTCGCCGAGCACGCCGATCGGTCCGGCATCCCCGACTGGGCGTACGCGGCCCGGCTGCTGCACGACGTCGTGTCCGCTCCCGCCGTCGACCCGGAGCGGCTGTGGTCCGACGTCGTCACGTCGATCAACCTGATGGTCGAGTCCGCGCGGCAGCGTGCCTGCCTCGACGATCTCTGGATCGACACGATCGTCGGCAGCACCGTGTTGCTGGTCGCCGCGGACGCGTACACCCGCGACGTCGTCGAGTTGCGCCTGCGCCCGATGATCGCCGAGGCCCTGTCGCGCCGCCTCGGCCGGCGCGTGCAGGTCGCCGTCACCATCGAGCAGGCGCCGTCGCCGGTCCGGCCGGCGCGCCCGCAGCCGTCGAGTCCGGTGCGGGTTCGCAGCGAGGACCTTGCGCAGGCGCTGCAGGTGGCTCGTGACCTGCTCGACCGTCTCGGTTCGATGGCGCCGGCGAGCTGAGACGAGCCCGGCGCGGGGGGGGGGCCCCGGCCGGCCCCGCCCCGGGCCGGGGGGGT
>NZ_JBEZZB010000115.1:0-3423 GCF_040638955.1 Actinoplanes sp. NPDC024001 | reverse complement strand
GGGCTCGCTGAGACGAGCCCGGCGCGGGCCCGGCACCGGGCCGGGCCCGCGCTGCGTCAGGCGATGTCGATCGCGTCGAGTTCGGCGAAGTTCGCGCCCTTGCCGTACGCGATGGTGTTGGTCCCGGCGGTGAGGGTCACCGTGCGCTCGCTGACCTGCCAGTTGTCCCAGCCGGTGAAGGGGTAGTCCACGGTGCCGGCGGCGGCGCCGTTGACGGCCAGGCTGTGGCTGGCCGCGCCCGCGTCGGACCCGTTGGCGTAACGGGTGTAGAGCCGGTAGGTGCCGGCCCGGGGCACATAGACCGAGAACGTGACCCGGCTGTCGTCGAAGTCGATGCCGCCGACCACCACGCCGTTGCTGGCGCCGCCCACCGCGTAGCGGGCGTTGGCGCGGGTGAAGTCGGCGTCCTCGGCCTCGTAACGCACCTTGGCGCCCTCGACGATGGGGCGGCTGCCCTGCCAGTCGAGCCGCTGCGAATACATCGCCCGGTAGGTGAAGTCCGGGTTCCAGCCGTGGAAGACGATCCGGTCCTTGCCGTCGGGGCCGGTCACGACGTCCTGGCCGCCGGGGCCGCGTACCGTGCCGGCGAACGCGTCGGTGGTCATCAGCGGCGCCGCCGCCTTGGTGTACGGCCCGCGCAGGCGCGTCGACGTGGCGTAGCTGCTCACGTAGCTGCCGTTGCCGAAGAAGTTGGCCGAGTAGAACAGCACGTACGTGCTGCCGCGCTTCCACAGCGTCGGCGCCTCGACGAGGATGCCCTCGAACGGCTTGTTCTGCTTGATCAGCTCGGTCTCGGTGCCGGTGCGGCGCAGTCCGTCGGCGCTGACCTGCTGCAGGCGCAGCCAGGTGTCCTGGGCGCAGCAGTTGCCGTCGTTCTTCCACAGGATGTAGCGCCGGCCGTTCTCGGTGAACGACGAGGCGTCGATCGCGCCGCCGATCTCCGGGGTGCACACCAGCGAGGTGTCGCGGGGGACGAACGGCCCGCCCGGCTGGGTGGCGGTGGCGGCGCCGATGCACTGCTTGCCGGAGGCGCGGTCGTGCGCCGTGTACCACATCACGAAGCTCTTCGGCCCGGTCGCGAACACCTCCGGCGCCCAGACGCCGTGGTCACCGGGTCCGCCGGGCGGGAAGGACCAGTCCGGGTCGGCCCAGGCGCCCAGGGTGGGCAGCGCGTCGCTCTCCTGCACGGTCCAGCTGACCAGGTCGGTGGAGGTGGCCCACTTGATGTTCCGGCCGTCGCTGTTGGTGGCGTAGGCGTAGTAGGTGCGACCGACCTTCATGACGTCCGGATCGGCGAAATTCTGGTCGATGACGGGCCCGGACACGACCGCCGCCGACGGCGTGGCTGTGACCGTGAGCAGGCCGGCGGCCAGAACGAGGATGGCGGCGACGGCGGTGCGCCGATGACGGAACATGATCATGGACCCTCCGTTGAGGTCTATGGCGATGTTCCATCATGGTCGATTGCGTTGGTTTCCTGTCAAGAGATGTTCGTTGATTCCCGGAGGGCGACGGCCCGTAGGGCGACGTCCACGGAGGCGTGCAGCTGCTCGCGCGTCGCCCCGGCCGCGGCGTGGACCGCGTGCCCCTCGCTGAGGGCCATCACGAACCGGGCGAGCGCCCGCGGGTCGACGCCGTCCGGAAGGTCGCCCTCACGCGCCGCACGGGTCAGTCGCTCCTCGAGGGCGGCCTCGGTCGCGGCCCGCCCGGCGGCGAGGGCCTCGGTGATGCGGGCGTTCTCCGGCGAGCAGGCGAGGCCGGCCTGGATCGAGAGGCAGCCGGCGGGGTGGTCGTCGGCGGTGAGGCCGTCGGCGCTGGCGCGCAGGAAGGCCTCGACGGCGGCGTACGCCGTGGGCTGGTCGAGCGCGGTGCGGGCAGCGGCCGCCTGGGTCTCGCGGTAGCGCTCGAAGACGCGCTGGAACAACTGTTCCTTGCTGCCGAACGTCGCGTACAGGCTGGGCCGGTTGATGCCCATCGCGCTGGTCAGGGTGCTCAGCGAGGCGCCCTCGTAGCCGTGCCGCCAGAAGACCTCGGTGGCCCGGTCGAGAACGGTCTGCTCGTCGAAGGCGCGCGGCCGGCCGGGAGTGGGCGTCGGGGTGTTCATGATCTCCATCCTACCGTTCGGTACAAAAGCTGCTACGGTTGCTCCCAACCGAGCGGTACAAAAATGCACCGGAGGAACACATGACCGTCACCCTGATCACCGGCGCCAACAAGGGCATCGGCTTCGAGACCGCCAAGCAGCTGCTCGCACTCGGCCACACCGTCTGGATCGGCGCCCGCGATGCCGAGCGCGGCGAGAAGGCCGCAGCGGACCTGGGCGCACGCTTCGTGCAGCTCGACGTGACCGACGACGCGTCCGTCACCAGCGCGCTGGCCACCATCGACGCCGCTGAGGGCCGGCTCGACGTCCTGGTGAACAACGCCGGCGTCCTCGGCGCCGGGCCCATCGACGGCCCCACGGCCCTGCACGTGTTCGACACCAACGCCGTGGGCGTCGTCCGGGTCACCGAGGCGGCCCTGCCCCTGCTGCGCCGCTCGGCCAACCCCACCGTGGTGAACGTCTCCAGCAGCATGGGCTCGTTCGGCGTGGTGACCAACCCCGACCGGCCCGAGTTCGGCATGCCGCTGGCGCTCTACGCCGCGTCCAAGGCGGCCGCCACCATGCTGACCGTCCAATATGCGAAGGCGCACCCGGAGATCAAGTTCAACGCGCTCGAACCCGGCACCACCGCCACCGACATGACCGCCGCCTTCGGCATCGGGCGACCGGTCGCGGAGAGCGCCGCCACCGTCGTCCGGCTGGCCACGCTCGGCCCGGACGGCCCCACCGGCACCCTGACCGACGAACGGGGCGACCTGCCCTGGTAGGCGTGGATCAGCAGCGAGAGACCGCGCCAAGGATCTGACCGGGAAACTCAGGTGCCGGTGAGGGGGAGCGCGACGGTCAGCGGCCAGGCCACCACGACGGAGCCGGTCAGGGCGATCACCCACGGCGACACGGCGAACCGGTTGAGGAAGGCGCTCCACACCGCCTGCCACAGCATCAGGCCGATCAGGGGGAACAGGGCGAGCAGCACGAAGCCGTGCGTCAGACCGGTGACCGCGGCCGCGGCCAGGACCGCGGCGAAGACCACCGCGATCAGCAGTTGATGCAGGCCTACGCCACCGGCGACGCGTTCGGTGGCGTAGGCGAGCAGGGCGAAAGCGGCCCAGACGACCAGCAGGAGCCACCAGCGGTCACCGACCGGCACGGCGTGGGTCAGGCCGAGATGGACCGGCACGATGATCGCCACCATCGCATAGGGCACGGCCAGCAGCAGGCGCGGCCGGCCGGTCGTCGGCCGGGGCGTGGGCGCGCCGCGCCGGGACGCGTAGGCGAGCAGCAGCAACCCGGTGATCGCCGCGTACCCGACGACGTAG
>NZ_JBEZZB010000114.1:0-34696 GCF_040638955.1 Actinoplanes sp. NPDC024001 | reverse complement strand
CGCGTGGCCGCCGCACGCCCGGCTCGGCAACGCGGTGCTGGCCCGCCGGATCCGCCGGGAGACGGGCCTGCCGGTGCACGACATCGCGCCGATCCGGGCCGCCCGCCGCAGCGACCTGCTCGCTCTCGACCTGCGGGACCGCCGCTTCGGCTATCCGCTGGAGCTGCTGCTCGGCGCGGCCCGGGCCGGCTGGCGGGTTCGGGAGGTCGACGTCGCCTACCGGCCCCGGGCGGCCGGAACCCGCTCGAAGGTGACCGGCACCGTGCGCGGGACGCTGCGCGCGATCCACGACATGCGGGCGGTGCTGAGCCGATGATCCAGATCCTGGTGCTGGCGAAGGCGCCCGTTCCCGGCCGGGTGAAGACCCGGCTCTGTCCGCCGTGCACGCCGCGGGAGGCCGCGACGATCGCGGCGGCCGCGCTGGCGGACACTCTCGATGCCGCGCGGGAGGTGGCGGCGGTGCGGCACACGCTGGTGCTCGACGGCGAGCATCCGGTTCCGCCGGGCTGGTCGGGTGTGCCGCAGCGCGGCGCGGGTCTGGGGGAGCGGCTGGCCAACGCGTTCGAGGACGCCGCTGTGCCCGGTGTGCCGTCGCTGCTGATCGGCATGGACACCCCGCAGGTGACGCCCGCCCTGCTGGCGGCGGCTGCCGACACGCTGTGTCGCGAGAACGCGGTGCTCGGGCTCGCCGCCGACGGCGGGTGGTGGGCGCTCGGCCTGGCGGACCCGGATGCCGCCCGGGTGCTGCCGGACGTGCCGATGTCGACCGCGGTGACCGGCGAGCGCACCCTTGCCGCGCTGCACGGTCGTGGCCTGCGGCCGGTGCTGCTGCCACTCCTGCGCGACGTGGACACCGCAGCCGATGCGATCGCGGTGGCCGGCGACTGCCCGGACGGGAACCGGTTCCCGGCGGCGGTCGACCGCGTCCTGGCCACGGTGGGGCGCCCGGAACGAGGGGCGGGCGGCATGACCGCGGTGGGCGCCCGGAGCGAGGGGCGGGTGGCATGACCGCGGTGGTGATCTGTCCGCCGGACGAGCAGGCGGCGCTGGACGTCTACGACCGGGCGCTGTCGCGAGCGGCCGGTGGCGCGGAGGCGACCCTGGTGCTGCGCGGCGCCGACGGGCGTGAGCAGCGGTTCGACGCGGCCGGGTGGTGCCGGGCGGACCGGCCCGGCGACGCCGGACTGCTGGACCGGTGCACCGGCGCGACCCTGGACGTCGGCTGCGGCCCGGGACGGCTCACCCGGGCGCTGCTCGGGCGGGGACGGCCGGCGCTGGGCATCGACGTGAGCGCCGCCGCCGTACATCTGGCCCGGCTGCGCGGCGCCTCGGCGCTGCGCCGCGACGTGTTCGCGCCGGTGCCCGGTCAGGGCCGCTGGGAGCACCTGTTGCTGGCCGACGGCAACGTCGGCATCGGTGGCGATCCGGCCGCGCTGCTGCGGCGGTGCCGGGACCTGCTCGGCCCGCACGGGCGCATCCACACCGAGCTCGAACCACCCGGCACCGGCACCTGGGCGGGCGCCGCCACGCTGCGCGACACCACGGGCGGCCCGGGCGCGCCGCTGCGCTGGGCGCAGATCGCCGCCGACGAACTCGCCGCGCCGGCTCGCGCGGCGGGGCTGCGCATCCACCGCAAGTGGACGGAGGCCGGGCGATGGTTCGCCACCTTGGCGCGCGCGTGAACCGCGTCCTCGGCTGGCTCGACGAGCCGATCGGCCCGTTCCGGGCCGGCGCCTTCCCGTCGCGGCTGCGGTCGGCGCGGCTGACCAGCCTGCTCGGTGTCGCGCTCGCCGCCGCCTTCGGGATCTGCCTGCTCACCGGCGTGCTCAGCCACCTGATCCAGCAGCCCCCGGGCTGGTTCCGGTGGCCGTCGCGGCCGGTCGGTCTCTACCGCGTCACCCAGGGGGTGCACGTGGCGACCGGGCTGGCCAGTGTGCCGCTTCTCGGGGTGAAGCTGTGGTCGGTCTACCCGCGGCTGTTCAGCTGGCCGCCGCTGCGCGGCGTGCGGCACGCCGCGCAACGGCTGTCCATCGCGGCGCTGGTCGCTGCGGCCCTGTTCCAGGTGATCAGCGGGCTGCTCAACATCGCCCACTGGTACGCGCCGATGCCGTTCTTCTTCACCGCCGGCCACTACTGGGTGGCCTGGCTGCTGACCGGCGCCCTGCTGATCCACATCGGGGTGAAGGCGCCGGTCGTCCGGGAGGCGCTGCGCCGGCCCGGGACGCCGGACAGCGACCGCCGGCAGCTGCTGCTCACGGTCGGCGCGGCCGCCGCGGTGATCACCGTGGCGACCGTGGGGCAGACCGTACGGCCGCTCGCCGCGGTGTCGCTGCTCGCGCCCCGCCGGCCCGGCACCGGACCGCAGGGCCTGCCGGTCAACCGCACCGCCGCCGCGGCCGGGGTACGCGACACCGCGCTCGACCCGGACTACCGGCTGATCCTCTCCGGGCCGGGCCGGACACTGCGGCTGAGCCTCGCCGACCTGGAGGCGCTGCCGCAGCACACCGCGGTGCTGCCGATCGCCTGCGTGGAGGGGTGGAGCGCGACCGGCACCTGGTCCGGGGTGCGGCTGCGCGACCTCGCCGGCCTGCTCGGCGCGGACCCGGCCCGATGCGAGGCGGTCGCGGAGTCGCTGCAGGCCGCCGGCCGCTACCGCACCTCGGTGGTGGCCGGAGCGCACCTGGACGACCGCCTCACCCTGGTCGCGTTGCGGCTCGGCGGTGAGCCGCTCGCCCTCGACCACGGCTATCCGGCCCGGCTGATCGCGCCGAACCGGCCCGGCGTCCTGCAGACCAAATGGCTGGGCCGGATCACGGTACGGAGCGTCCGGTGAGACGGGTGCTGATCGCCGGGGGAGTGCTGGTGATCGGATGCGCGGTGATCGGCGCGGCCGGCGACCCGGACGTCGACCAGCTCGGGGTGCTGGTGTTCCTGATGGCGGTGGTGGTGCTGCACGACGCGGTGTTCCTGCCGCTGGTGCTGGTCGCGGGTGCGGTGATCAGCCGCGTCGTCCCGGAGGGCCGGCGGGCCACGGTGCGGGCGGCGGGGGTCGTCTGTCTCGCGGTCACCGTGGTCGCGCTGCCACTGGTGCTGGGCTTCGGCCGTACCGGGGACAACCCGACGGTGCTGCCTCGTTCGTACCCGATCGGGCTCGTGGTGATCGTGGCGCTGGTCGCCGGCGTCGCCGTGGTGTGCCGTAAGGGAATCGAAAGATCGCGCGCACGGCGCCGCGGGCGCCCGCCCGGATAGCCTGCGAGGGTGACCCACCAGGTGCTGGTCGTCGACGACGACCCGACCGTCAGTGACGTGGTGTGCCGATACCTCGAACAGGACGGCTGCCGGGTCCGGCTGGCCGCCGACGGCCTGGCCGCGCTCGCCGCCGTCGATGCCGAACGCCCCGACCTGGTCGTGCTCGACCTGATGCTGGGCGACCTCGACGGTCTCGAGGTGTGCCGCCGGCTGCAGCGGGACCAGCCCGGCCTGCCGGTGGTCATGCTGACCGCGCTCGGCGAGGAGAGCGACCGGGTGCTCGGCCTCGAGGTGGGCGCCGACGACTACGTGACCAAGCCGTTCAGCCCGCGCGAACTGGTGCTGCGGGTGCGTTCGGTGTTGCGGCGCACCGCGCCGGCGGCGCCGCAGCGACCCCAGCTGCTGCGCGACGGTGAGCTGGTCGCCGACACCGGCCGGCGCACCGCCGAGCTCGGCGGGCAGCCGCTCGCCCTGACCGTCCGGGAGTTCGACCTGCTGGAGTTCCTGCTGCGCAACCCGGCCCGGGCCTGGTCCCGCGCCGAACTGCTGGACCGGGTGTGGGGCTGGCAGTTCGGCGACCAGTCGACCGTCACCGTGCACGTCCGGCGGCTGCGCGAGAAGATCGAATCAGACCCGGCGGCGCCGGCGCGGCTGGTCACCGTCTGGGGCGTCGGCTACCGATACGAACCGGCCGGCGATGCGTGACATCCTGCTGATCGGCCTCTACTCGCTGGCCGCCGGAGCCGTCGTCGGCCTGCTCGGCGCCGGGGTGCTGCGGCTGCTGCGCGGGCGCTCGATCACCGTGCACGTGTGCATGCTGCTGGCGATCACGGTCGCCGCGGTCGTCGCCGCGATCGTGACGGTCTGCTGGGCCATGTTCCTGTCCCGCCACGACCTGCAGGTCGTGCTGGTCACGGTGGCCGCGTCGACCGCGGTCAGCCTGTCGGTCGGCATCGCCTTCGGCCGCCGGCTCGCCGCCGCGGCCATGTGGGCGGCACAGGCCCGCGAGCAGGAGCGGCGCATGGAGGCCGGCCGCCGCGACCTGGTCGCCTGGGTGTCGCACGACCTGCGCACCCCGCTCGCCGGGCTGCGCGCGATGACCGAGGCGCTGCAGGACGGTGTCGTCGCCGACCCGGAGACCGTCGCCGAGTACCACCGGCGGATCGGCGCCGAGACCGACCGGATGAGCGGCCTCGTCGACGACCTGTTCGAACTGTCCCGCATCCACGCCGGCGCGCTGCGGCTCACCCCGACCGACCTGCCGCTCGCCGACGTCGTCTCGGACGCGGTCGCCGCGGTGACCCCGATCGCGGTCAGCCGCGGCGTGCACGTGGTGGCCGCCGACTGCGGCTGGCCGGTGGTCACCGCCGGGGCCGCCGAACTCAACCGGATCATCAACAACCTGCTGAGCAACGCGCTGCGGTACACGCCGGCGAACGGCTCGATCCACATCGACGCGGGCAGCGACGCGCGCGAGGTCTGGTTCGCGGTCTCGGACAGCTGCGGCGGCATCCCGGAGGACGACCTGCCGCGCGTCTTCGACGTCGCGTTCCGCGGCACGCGCGCCCGCACCCCGGACGGCGCGGGCGGCGGGCTGGGGCTGGCGATCGTGCGCGGTCTGGTGGAGGCACACGGCGGCAAGGTCCGGGCCGGCAATGTGACCGGCGGCTGCCGATTCGAGGTACGCCTACCGGCGCACAGCTAACCTCGACCCGATGACGACCGACTTCACCGCGAGCCTGCCCCGCAAACGGATGGGCGCCGGCGTCCTGCTGACCGACGACCAGGGCCGGGCGCTGCTGGTCGAACCGACCTACAAGGACTACTGGGAGATCCCGGGCGGTCTGGTCGAGGCCGACGAGTCACCGCACGCGGCCGCGGCGCGCGAACTCAAGGAGGAACTGGGCCTGACCGTGCAGCCGGGCCGGCTGCTGGTGACCGACTGGGTTCCGCCGCGGCCGGACCGCACCGAGGGACTGATGCTCGTCTTCGACGGCGGTGTGCTCACGCCGGAGCGGATCGGGCAGATCCGGCTGCCGGCCGACGAGCTGCGCAGCTGGGCCTGGTGCACCGAACCCGAGGCCGCCGAGCGGCTGCCGGGCCTGCTGGCCCGCCGGGTGGCCGCGGCGCTGCGGGCCCGGGCGGACGGGATCTCGCGGTACCTGGAGAACGGCTTCCTCGTCGCCTGAGGAAACCTGGAGTTCGGGGCATGGCCGTCGACGTGGTGACCGAGGCGCTCATCGCGCGCCGCTACACCTACGAGATCGTGGCCTACGAGCCGGGCCGGCGGCTGGTCATGCGGACCGCGCAGGGTCCGTTCCCGATGGAGACCACCTACACCTGGGGTGAGCGTCAGCGGGCGCGCATCCGGTTGTTGCGGGCGTCGTGGGTGAGTTCGGCCAGACCCAGTTCCTCCAGCAGCGGCGGCAGGTACATGCCGAACCGGCCGCGGTAGCCTTGCGCAGGCCGTACCAGCCGCCGACCGGGTTGTCGGGGGAGCGGCCCCAGGCCTCGACGGTGCCGTCAGCGGCCGGCTTGTTCTCGTCGGCGGCGCCCAGCGGCACCCAGTCGTCCTTCTCGCGCAGCCAGGCGTGCAGGTCGTCGATGGCCCGCAGCTGGTACGTCAGCCGGGTCGAGCCGACCTGGCAGACGAGCGCGGGCGGATCCGCGGCCTCGTCGCGGTACATCGTGTATTGCGAGGAGCCGGGCGGTGTGCGCAGCTCCCACGGATCGTCCTTGGTCCCGGCCGCCATGCCCTCCGACTCTAGGGCGGCTCGCCCGGGGGCCGGGCCGGATCGGCCGTAAGTCATCCGTAAGCGGTCGCACCCTGGTCGCGTGCCGCCGGACCGGGTTGACTCGGAACCATGCTCACCAAGCCCGTCACCTGGATCGTCGTCGCGGTGCTCGGTCTCGGCGCCGGGGCGGCCCTGTACTGGTTCCAGCCGTGGAAGCTGTTCACCGACACGACCGTGACCGACACACTCTCCGTCGTGGCGCCGTCCGCCGCCCCGCGCGGCTCGTCCGCCCCGCCCGGGCCGGTGGTGGTGGCGCAGGGCACCTTCGTCACCCACGAGCACGACACCACCGGCACCGCGCGGATCGTGCGGGACAGTGCCGGAGGGCATCGGCTGGAGCTGGCCGGACTGGACACCAGCGACGGACCCGACCTGCGGGTCCTGCTCACCGACCAGCAGGTGCGCACCGGCCGGGCCGGCTGGCACGTCTTCGACGACGGCGCGTACGTGGAGCTCGGCAAACTCAAGGGCAACCACGGCGACCAGGTGTATCCGATCGGCGCCGACGTCGACCCGGCCGACTTCCGCAGCGTCAGCATCTGGTGCGAGCGCTTCTCGGTGTCGTTCGGCGCCGCCCCGCTCGCCTGACTCCCCGTCCTCAGTCGCGGGGGCGCAGGCCCGCCCGGTGGCCGAGCAGGGCGGCTTCCGTACGGTTCTCGCAGCCCAGCTTGACCAGCAGCCGCGAGACGTAGCCCTTGACCGTCGCCTCGGACAGGTGCAGGCGCCGGGCGATCTGCTGGTTCGACCGGCCGGCGCCGAGACCGGCTAGGACCTCCGTCTCGCGTTCGGTGAGGGAGCCGATCAGCCGCCGGTCGGGGGTGTTGCTGACCAGCCGCTGGGCCGCCTCCGGCGACAGCACGGTGTGCCCGGCCGCGGCGATGCGGACCAGGCCGGCCAGGTCCTCCGGGGCGGTGGACTTGAGCAGGAACCCGACCGCGCCGGCTCGCAGCGCGCGCAGCACGTACTCGTCCAGGTCGAAGGTGGTGAGGGCGACGATCCTCGGCGGGGACGGCAGCGCGGTGATGTGCTCGATCGCGGTCAGCCCGTCCACGCCGGGCATCCGCAGGTCCATCAGCACCACGTCGGGCCGCAGCCGGACCGTGGCCTCCACCGCCTCGGCGCCGTCGTAGGCCTCGCCGGCCACCTCCAGGCCCGGTGCGGCCGACAGGATGGTACGCAGGTGCGCGCACACCATCCGCTCGTCGTCGACGAGCAGGATCCGGATCACCGGGGCACCGCCGTCGGCACGAAGGCGGGCAGCGTCGCCCGTACCGTGAATCCGCCGCCCGGTGTGGCGCCGGCCGTGAGTGTCCCGCCGACGACCGCGACCCGGTGGCGCAGGCCGTCGAGGCCGCTGCCGCCGCCGGCGGCGGTGAGGTCCGTCTCCGGCCGCCGGCGCGGGCGGGCGTTGGTGACCGTCGCCCGCACCTGCTGCCCGCCATAGTGGATCGTCACGGTGGTGTCCGCGCCCGGCGCGTGCTTGCGCACGTTGGTCAACGACTCCTGCACCACCCGGTAGAGGGTGCGCCGCACCGTCGGTGCGACCGGCGCCGGGTCGCCGTCCTCGGTCAACCGCACCGGCAGGCCGACCGTGCGGGACTCGTCCACCAGCGCGGCCAGTCCCGGATCGGCGGCGGCCGGCGGCGCGTCGCCCTGGCGCAGCACGCCGACCAGGTCGCGCAGCTCGGCCAGGGCCTGGCACCCGGCCACCCGCAGTTCCTCGGCGGCCGCCCGGGTGGCCGGGTCGGTGGTGCTCACCCGCAGCGCGCCGGCCTGCAGCACCATCAGGTTGATCCGGTGGGTGACCACGTCGTGCATCTCGCCGGCCAGCCGGATCCGCTCGTCGGCCCGGGCCTGTTCGGTGAGCAGCAGCCGTTCCCGGTCGGCGTGGCCGCGCCGGGCCCGGAAGTACATGCCGAGCAGCGCCGAGCAGAACAGGACGGCCGGCGCGGTGACCGGATCGTCGATCGCCCACGCCTGGGCCCCGGTCAGGAACGCCGCGGCCAGGGCGGCGATCACGGCCCAATGCCGCCACCGGTGGCCGGTGCCGTAGGCGGTGACCGCGTACGGCGCGAACACGGCGGCCCAGGCCGGCACGAGCAGGCTGATCGCGGCGATGCCCAGCGCCGAAGAGTACGGGTGCCGGCGACGCGCCAGCAGCATCGCCGCGGCGACGATCTGGGCGGCGACGTACACCCCGGTGGGCGCGGCGACGTGTTTGGTGGCCAGGTCCGGGTCGGCGATCTCCAGCGCGCTGCCGGCCACCGCCGCGACGCCCGCCACCAGCACGTCGGTGGCGACCGGAAACACCCGGCTACGGCCCATGGCAGCAGGGTAACCGAGGTGCCGGGGCACGGCCCGTCGTGCGCTCACGGTCACGACGAAACGACCACGGCATGCGACGAAAGGAGGTCGCGGTCGCGACCTTCACCGCTGACGGCGTACGAGCGGGCGGCGCTGGAATCGGAGGATGACCACTCCGGACGACGTCTCCACCGCCGGGCCGCGCATCCACGCGCTGGACACGCTGCGGGGCTTCGCCCTCTGCGGCATCCTGATCATCAACATCTATCAGCAGGTGGTGTTCCGCGGGGCGGCGTCCGGCACGGCCACCCGGATGCCGGTCGCCGTGCAGTTGCTGTTCTACGAGCGCTTCTACCCGATCTTCTCGATCCTGTTCGGCATCGGGTTCGGGATCTTCCTGCGCCGGGCGGCGCTGCGCACCGATCGGCCACGGCTGATCCTGGCCCGCCGGCTGCTGATCCTGCTGGTCATCGGGGCCGTCCACTTTCTCTTTCACCCGGGGGAGGCGCTTACGGCGTACGCTCTCGCGGGTTTGCTCGTGCTGCTGCCGGTGAGTTTCCTGGGTGGCCGGGCCGCGCTGGCCGTCGCTCTCGTCCTGCTCTTCGCCGGCGCTCAGCTGGTGATCGGTTACGGACCGATCCCCGGCCTGCTCGCCCTCGGTTACGCGCTGGCCATGCTGGAGGTGCCGGCCGCGCTGGAGCGCCGCACCGGCCGGGTGGCGATCGCGTTCGCCGGGTTCGCGCTGCTCACCGCGGTCTGGATCGGGCTGGCGCTGCGCGGCGTCGACCTGCCGGTGGTCAACGTGATCGGCGGGCCGGGCGGTGGGGTGAGCCTGCTCGATCCGCTGGCCGGGATCGTCACCGGTCTGGCCTACTGCTGCGGGCTGCTCCTGCTGCTGTCCACGCCGCTCGGCCCGGCGATCTCCGCGGTGCTGTCGCCGATGGGCCGGATGGCGCTGACGAACTATCTCAGCGCGACCGCGCTGTTCCTCGTCGGCGGTCCGCTGCTCGGCATCGACAGCACTGCCGACCTGCCCGCGATCATCGGTCTGACCGTCGCGATCATCGCCATCCAGGCGGTGTGGAGCGGGTGGTGGCTGCGCCGGTTCCGGTACGGCCCGGCGGAGTGGGCCTGGCGATGTCTGACCTGGTGGCACCGTGCCCCGATCCGGCGCCGCTTTCGCCAAGCTTCGACATCATGAGAACCTTTCATGCTATAGGTGGTTTATGATGCACTTGCTCCGCAACCTCAAGATCGGGATGCGACTCGGGGTTGCCTTCACCGGCATCTGCCTGTGCATGCTCGCCGCCATCGGGATCGGGTTGTGGGGCCAGGAGCGCGCCCGCACCGCCACCAGTGATTTGGCCTCGGCCGACGCCACCAGCCAGGCCGCCCTGCTGGCCAAGTTCCGCACCGCCGACTTCGCCGGCTGGCAGACGGGCTACGCGTTCGACACCATCCGTGGCGTCGAGGGCGCGACCGACGACACGGTCGGCCAGCGCGCCTCGTTCCTCGCCTCGACCGCCGCGTTCCGCGACGACCTCGGCCGGCTCCGCTCGCTCGGCCTGACCACCGAGGAGGCGGCGCTGGCGGACACCGCCGAGGAGTCGTTCGAGCAGTTCATGGCCATCGACGAGCGCATCGTCGCCGGCTACCGGGCCGGCACCCGCGCCGGCACCCGCGACGCGAACGCCCTCGCCTCGGGGGAGTCCCTGCAGTGGATGGGAAAGATCATCGAATCGGTCGAGGGGCTGGTCGCCTCGACCAGCGGCCGGTCGGCCGCCGCGAAACAGGCCGCCGACGACGCCGCCGGCACCGCGAAGACCTTCATGCTCGCCGCCGGCCTGCTGTGCCTCGTGCTCACCGCGCTGGTCGCGGTCATCGTCACCCGCAGCATCACGCGGCCTCTGGCCGCGACCGTCGCGGCCCTCAAGACCGTCGCCGCCAAGGACTTGACCGTACGAGTGCCGGACACCGGCCGCGACGAGCTCGCCTCGATGGGCCGTGCCATGAACCGGACCCTCGACGTGCTGCGCGCCGCGTTCACCACGATCACCGAGAACAGCCGGACCCTCTCCGACGCCGCCGGCGAGCTCACCGCGACGTCGGCGCGGATCGCGAACGCCGCCGACGCCGCATCCGAGCAGTCCGACATGGTCGCCTCCTCCGCCGAGGAGGTGTCCCGCAACGTGCAGACCGTGGCCGCCGGCACCGAGGAGATGAACGCCGCGATCCGCGAGATCGCCGACGGCGCCGGCCGGGCCGCCGGGGTGGCCGCCGCCGGGGTGGACAGCGCCCGCACCGCCGGCGACACGATCGGCCGGCTGGGACGGTCCAGCGGGGAGATCAGCGGGGTGGTCAAGCTGATCACCTCGATCGCGGAGCAGACCAACCTGCTCGCGCTGAACGCCACGATCGAGGCGGCCCGGGCGGGCGAGCTGGGCAAGGGGTTCGCGGTCGTCGCCGGCGAGGTGAAGGATCTGGCCCAGGCCACCGCCCGGGCCACCGACGACATCAGCGGCCGGGTGCAGGCGATCCAGCAGGACACCGAGGCAGCGGTCGCCGCGATCGAACGGATCGGGGAGATCATCGGCGAGGTGAACGAGCACTCCAGCACGATCGCGGCCGCGGTCGAGGAGCAGACCGCGACCACCGCGGAGATGGGCCGCAGCATCGCCGAGGCGGCGACCGGCTCGGGGGAGATCGCCGCCGGCATCACCGGTGTCGCGACCGCCAGCCAGGACACCGCCCGTGGGGTGGTGGAGTCGCGGCAGACCGCCGAGCAGCTGGCCGGCATGTCGCACGAGCTGCGGGAGCTCGTAGGTCAGTTCCGGGTCTGAGAAATGCGGGATGGCTTGCTCTATCAGAACGGGGCCCGGCTGCTGAAAGCCTGACGGCTCTCTAAGCGACCGCGCGGACCCGCTCGGACAGGGCCGGCCAGAGCGGCGGCGCCGCGCCGATGGTCAGCTCGGTGGAGAAGTCCGGCCCACTCCCGCCGAGGATCACACCGGCCTCGCGGGCGATCAGCGCGCCGGCGGCGATGTCCCACAGCTTCGTGTCCAGCGCCAGGCCGCCGTCGAGCCGCCCGGCGGCCTGATACACCAGGTTCAGCGCGGCCGGGATCCGCCGGATGTCACCGACCAGCGGCAGCAGCTCCCGGATCACCCGGCCGGCGCGCTCCTTGGTCCGCGGGTTGGGCTGGAAGCTGACGCCCACCAGCGCCTCCGCCAGGGGCGGGCCGCTGGAGGCCGCGATCGGCTCGCCGTTCAGCAGGGCGCCGCCGCCGTCGACGGCGCTGAAGGTCTCGTTCGCCGCCGGATCGTGCACGACCGCCATCCGCGCCTGATCCTCGTGATACAGCGCGATGCAGACCGACCACGGGCCGGTGCGGCTGATGTAGTTGCGAGTGCCGTCCAGCGGGTCGACGACCCAGACCCAGCCGCTGGTGCCGTCGCCGCCGTGCCCCTCCTCGGCCTGCACGGCGTCGTCGGGCCAGGCCGCGCGGACGGCGTCCACGATGAGGCGCTCGCTGGCGATGTCGACGTCGGAGACGACGTCGTTCGCGTGCGCTTTCGGCGCACCCATCCGCAGGGTGTCGCGCCGCTCCAGCTGCAACCGGCCGGCGCGGACAGCCAGGTCGGTGGCGAGCTCACGGGCCGCGAGAAGATCTCGATCCATCATCGCCAGGCTAACCGATGAACCGTGCGGGGGTGGGTGCAGACTGGGCCGATGGCGAGCATCGGGACAGTGCGCGGTTATGACGCCGGCGAGGGGGTGGGGAGTCATCGACGGGCCCGATGTGCCGGGCGGGTGCTGGGTGCACTTCTCCGCCATCGCCACGGACGGATATCGGGAGCTGACGCCGGGGCAGCAGGTGTGGTTCCGGGCGGAGGCGGCGCGCCAGGACGGCTTCGCCTATCGGGCGGTCAAGGTCTGGACCGGGGACGCTGAACCGGCAGATGAGGCCGCGTCCGGGGGTAACTCGGTCGCTTACCGCAGCACGCTGAACCTGACCTGGGACTAGGCCCACCGGGTCGACGGCGCCGCCGCGGTGAAGCCGAGAGACTCCTCCAGGGGGCGGCCCAGCCGCGAAGCGGTCGGGGTGACCGGCAGGTCGGCGAGATGGGCGAGCGAGCCGAGCATCACCGCCCGCCCCGCGCCGCGCGAGCGGAGTTGCGAGCCTGCCGCAGCGGTCCGGTCGTCATGCCGGTCCCGCTTCCAGGCCGATGAGGCGGGCGACCAGCGCCAGCTGGTCGGCATAGTGCTCGACGAACTCCGCGGAGCGTGGATCGGCGCCGCTGACACTCTCGATGACGTGCGGCAGGGTCGTGGTCGCCATGGCGGCGGACATCAACATGACCAGCAGGCAGACCGGATCCACCTCGGCGGCAAGGCGGCCGGCCGCCTGCAGGTCCCGCAGCTGTTGCAGGCTCTCCTCGAACATCTCCGGCGGGGCGCCGTGCTCGCCGGCGCCGCTGTACTCCAGCCCGCTCCAGGCGAGCACCCGAACGCCCGCGGGGTTGCTCAGCACCTCGCGCGCGTAACGGCGCACCTGCTCCGGCATCGGCGTGCCGGCCGGCACCAGCTCGCTCCGGCGCTGCTGCCACTGCTGTGACATGGCCTGGTAGAGGCCCTCTTTGCCGTCGAAGTAGTACGACACCAGCTGCTGGTTGACGCCGGCGCGCGCGGCGATCGCCCGGATCCGGGCGCCCGCGAAGCCGTGCGCCCCGAACTCCACCGCCGCTGCTTCGAGGATCCGACGGCGGGTGCGCTCGGGGTCGCGCTGGCGCGCCGACGGTGGTGGGGACCTGCGAGGAGAAGGCACGAGCTAATCATACGCCTGTTTGACAAATCCATGCGTCTGCCTGACTCTCGAGAACAGGGCAACTCCACGAGAAGGGAGGCGCCATGTCCATCCTCATCGCCGGTGCGGGCATCGGCGGACTGGCACTCGCGCAGGCACTGCACCAGGGCGGCCTGGACGTCGCCGTGTTCGAGCGGGACCCCACGCCGCAGACCCGCAATCAGGGCTATCGCCTCCACATCGACGCGAACGGCAACGCCGCGCTGCGCGCCTGTCTCCCGGCGCGGGTGCTCGCCGAGGTCCGCCGCACCAGCGGCGTCAACGGCGACCTGGTGGCCGGCTACAACCAGCGGCTGGAACGGCTCACGGCACAGACTTTCCCGGGCATCAGCGACACCGAGGTCACCCACGTCGACCGGAACGCGATCCGGCAGGCCCTGCTCACCGGCCTCGACGGCAGGGTGCATTTCGGGCGGACCGTCACCGGCTACCGGCTGACCGGCACGGGCCGGGTCCGGGTGCGGTTCGCTGAAGGCGGCACCGCCGAGGGCGACATCCTGATCGGCGCCGACGGCGTCAACTCGGCCGTCCGCCGGCAGCTGCTACCCCGGGCCACCCTCCGCGACGCCGGGTTCCGCTGCCTCTACGGCCGGATGACGATCGACGCCGCCACCGCCGGTCTCGTCCCCGCCGACTTCAACCGTGGCTTCTGCTGGGTCGGCGCCGACGCGGGCCACGGCGCCGGCTTCGCTCCGGTGCGGTTCCGCGAACGGCCCGACGGCGCCCGTGACTACCTGATGATCGCCTTCGTCGCCACCCCGGAGCAGCTCGGCGTGCCGGACGAACGCCTTTTCACGCTGCCGCCCGACGCCCTGTGGCGGATGGCCGCCGACCTCTCCGCGGACTGGCATCCGGCACTGCGCGCTCTCGTCGCGCACGCCGACGCCGCCTCGTTCTTCCCGATCACCATCCGGGCCAGCGAGCGGGTCGAACCCTGGCAGCCGGGCCCGGTCACGCTGCTCGGCGATGCGATCCACACCATGCCGCCGGCCGGCGGCGTCGGCGCCAACACGGCCCTGCAGGACGCGGCCACTCTCTCCAGCCAGCTGCTCTGCGCCGCGAGCGGCTTCGGCGAGGCCATTCAGGCGTACGAGGAAGTCATGCTGCCCCGGGGCTTCGACACGATCGACCGCTCGCTCGCCATGCTCACCCACATGCTGGCGGCCTAGGAGTCACCCCGCGTGCGCAGGAGGCTCGCGGTCAGGATCGCGGTGGTGCGCTCCTGCCACTGCTCCGGCGTCCACCCGCAGACGTCGGTGAACTGCAGATAGGTCTCCACACTCGACACCGTGAAGGCGATGTCCCGGGCCTGCTCGACGTCCATCCCCGGCTTGAGCGCACCGCGCTCGGCGAGAAGCTGGGCGAGCAACCCGTAGGCGGAGCGGGTCTGCTGCTGGTTGGTCTCCCACTGGGCGGCCAGCTCGGGCTCGGTGCCGGTGGCGCCCCGCATCACCCGCATCAGCGGGGCCACGCGATCCATGATCTCGCGCCCGCCCACCAGCCACAGCTCGATGATCCGCCGCGGGTCGCCCTCCTCCTGGATCTGTCGGAACCACGGGCGCTCCAGCAGGGGGACCGGCTCGTCGTCGCCGACCGCCGCCACGTCCATCACGTGTTTGAGCAGCGTGCGCTTGTTCCCGAAATGGAAGTACACCGTCTGCACCGCGACCCCGGCCCGTTCCGCCACCTGGTCGAGCAGCGTCGACCCGTAACCGTGCAGCAGGAACTGCTCGGCGGCCGCGGCGACGATCCGCCGGCGGGTGGCGCGGGCCTGCTCGGCTCGGGTGAGCCGCTGCCCGGCACTGTCGGGTTTCGTCGTCCGGTTGACACGGTTCGTCATTCGCTAGAGCCTACTCTAGTAACTCACTAGAGTCGCCTATAGCGAAAGGGTGGATGTGATGCCCGATCTGTCCGGCGTCCATCACGTCAAGCTGCCGGTCGCCGACCTGGATCGCAGCCGCGGCTGGTACACGTCTGTGCTCGGCCTGAGCGTGGACATCGAGTTCACCGAGGACGGCGTCGTCCGGGGCCTGGCCCTCAGCGACGCCACCGGCTCGGTGCGCCTGGCCCTGCGCCTCGATCCGGCGCGGGCGCAAGCCGTCGCGGGCTTCGACTTCCTCGCCCTCGCGGTGCCGACGCGCGACGCCGTGCAGGACTGGCGCCGCCGCCTGGACGAGCTCGGCCAGCCGCACGGCGGCGTCGTGACCGGGCACAAGGGCGGCTCGGTGCTGGTCGGCCTGCACGACCCCGACGGCATCGAGATCCGCCTCTACGCCGACTGACCCATCTCACGGAGGACACCATGACCGCAATGACCCGCTGGCGGACCGCCACCGCCGACATCGCCTACACCGACTCCGGCGGCGACGGCGAGACCCTGCTGCTGATGCACGGCGGCGGGCTCGCCGACTGGTTCACCCCGCTGGCCGGCGACCCGGTGCTCAAGCGTCACCGCGTCATCCGCCTGGTGCGCGCCGGCTACACCGGCGCCCCGGCGCCGCACGGCCTCACCATCGCCGACCACGCCGAGCACGCCGCTTCGCTGCTGTCGCAGCTCGGCGCCACACCCGCCCATGTGGTCGCGCATTCCTCAGCCGCCGCCGTCGCGCTGCAACTCGCCATCGACAACCCCGCAGCCGTACGTACGCTGAGCCTCTGCGAACCGCCCCTGGTGGACGCCCTCGCCGATCCGGCCGACCTGGAGTTGCTCCACGCCCAGTTCGGCCCCGTGATGGGCGCGGTGATGGCCGCGACCGCCCGCGGCGACGCACCGGCCGCGTTCGACGCCTTCATGACCCTGGTGTGCGGACCCGACTATCGCCGCGTCATGACCGGCGCTCTCGGCCCCGCCGTCGTCGAGGAGGCGATGAACAACAGCCGGTACTTCCTCACCGAGGAGGCGGCCGCCCTCACCGCCTGGACCGTCGCCCCGGCAGCGCTCGCCCGGTTGAGCCCGCCCGTTCTGCTGGTCCAGGGCAGTGCCAGCCCGCCGCCGACCCACCGCCTGATCGCCCACCTGGCCGGCCTGATCCCCGGCTCGACGATCGCCACCATCGCCCACGCCAACCACCTGATGCCCCTGTCCGACCCCGCCGAACTCGGCCGGGTGATCGGAGATTTCTGCCGGTCCGCGCCGCAGCGTCAGGCCGTCGCATGATCCATGCGGCGGGCGAGGACGCACACCGCCGGCGGGTCGAGGTCCAGCGTCTCGGTGTGGAGGCGCTCGAACCCGGCTTCGGTGAGCAGCCCCGCCAGTTCCCCGGCGGCCGCCGCCGACGTGGCCGCGGTGGCGCCCGGGCAGCGCGGCTGCGACACCAGCGCGATGCGCCCGCCGGTCCGCAACAGCCGGGCGATCTCGCGCAGCCGCTCGACCGGCTCCGGCCACATGCCGACGGTGTTGACCGCGAGCGCGGCATCGAAGGGCCCTTCGACGCCGCACAGATCCTCGACCGGTGTGGTGATCAGGCGTACCCGGCCGGCCCGCACCGCTGCCCGGTTCCGCCGCCGGGCCTGGCGGATCATCACCGCCGAATGGTCGACGCCGACCACCGTTCCCCGGTTGGCCCGGTCGGCGAGCGCGGCGAGCGCCACCCCCGGACCGCATCCCAGCTCGATCACGCGGTCCGCCGGCTGGACGTCGAGCAGCCCCACCGCCCACCGGTTCCGCGCCACGTTCGACGCCCGCCGGCCCATGATCCAGCCGGCGACGTGCCCGCCCGTCCCGCTCGGCCGGTGGAACTGCGCCACCCCGCCGTGCCGGCCCCACCAGCGCAGTGCCCGCTCCAGAACGCTCATCGGACGAGCACAGCACTTCGAGTACGCTCGAAGTCAATGCCTGCCACCGAGGCCCTGCTGTCGATCGGCGAGCTGTCCGAGCGGACCGGCGTGCCGGCCACGACGCTGCGCTACTACGACGACCTCGGCCTGGTGCGCCCCACCACCCGTGCCGCCGGCCGGCGCCGCTATGCCGCCTCCGCGGTCCGGGACGTCGGCGTGATCCTCTTCCTGCGCGAGGTCGGCTTCTCGCTCGCCGAGATCGGCCGCTTCGCCACCGGCGGCCGCGAAGCCCAGCAGGAGATCATCGACCGGAAGCTGACCGCCCTGGCCGAGCAGCAGCACCGCATCGAGGTGGCCCGCACCGCGCTCGAACACGGCCGGCATTGCCCGGCCGGCGAGCCCACCAAGTGCTCCCGCTTCTGGTCGATCATCGAGGCCCGCCAGCGCGGCCTCTCCCTGGAGGAGAGCCACGCGCAACAGCACTGACAGATCCCCGCGGGCGTCGTCGAGGGGAGTGAGCGCAGGCCGTTCACGCCGATCCCGGTCAGCTGACCCTCAGTGCTGTCCTGCGCCCGCACATACGGCCCCGGCGACCAGCCGGTTTGTCCGGCTGCACCGCAGAGCTGCTTCGACCGGCCCGAGACGGCACTGGCGGTCAGCCGAGTGGGCACCGGACAGTTCCCTCGGCGGCGAGGACCGCGAACGGCACCGGCAGTCACTGCGCGAGCAGGGCGCGCACTGTGCGCGCGTGGCGCTGGGGCCGCCCACCGGGCAGCCGTTGCGGCACGAGTGGCAGGTCGTGGTCCGGGCCAGCACGCGCTCTCACCGGGCAGGCCAATCACCCGTGGCGGGTGATGCCGGTTCCCGGTGCGGGCCCGGATGCTCGGCGTCGTGACGGACTTTGTTGACCAACGGTTTCTGACCCCGGACGAGGTGCCCTCGCCGATCGGTGTGCTGCGGTTCCAGGACGGGGTGATCGACAGCCGATCGGCGAACGCCGTGTTCGACCATCTGCTGTACCTGCGCGGCGTCGACGCGTTCCTGGCCGCGTACCGGCACGTGTCGGTGCGGTGCCTGATCAACGGGCTGCGCGAGTTCGGTGTCGCCGACCACGACGTGCTGCTGTTCAGCGAGCTGATCGACTCGGCGAGCCTGTTCCTCACCGCCAACTGCGACACGGTGTACGCGTGGTCGATCCTGGACCTCTCGCAGGGTCCGGTGGCGGTGACCGTGCCGGAGAACGTGATCGTGGTCTTCGACGACGCCCGGTTCGAATGGGTCGGCGACGCCGGCAACCCGGGGCCGGACCGTGGTCAGGGTGGCCGGTACCTGGTGCACCGTGACGACTACGACGGGCCGATGCCCGAGGGCGGCTACTTCGTCTACTCGGCGCCGACCAACAACGTCATCATGCTGTGCCGGGCGTTCGTCGAGGGCGCTGACCCGGCGAGCGCGGTCGAACGGGTGCGCGACGGTCTGCGCATCGGGGCGTACCGGCCGGGTGGCTTCGGGTCGAGCCTGTCCCGGTTCGTCACCGGCCGTGGCCCGATGGCGCCGCTGGAGGCCGAGCGGGTCCCGGCTTTCGTCGAAGGGTCGCACCAGGCCATCAACACGCTGGTGCCGGCCGACTTCTCGTTCTTCGAACTGTGCGACCAGATCGTGCAGGAGGAACGCGTCGGCGTGTTCTCGCCCGAGGTCGCCGGCCATCTGGCCGCGATCGGAATCCGCCGCGGCCAGCCGTTCAAGCCGAGCGACCACCACCGGCGCATCCTGCAGCAGGCGGCGGCCTTCGGGAACGCGGCCGCCCGGGCCATCGCCTATCGGGAGCCGGCGTCCGAGCAGTTCGCCTACTACGCCGGGACCGCCACCTGGCAGAACCCGCTGTTCGTCTCCGGGTACGACATGCTGCGCCCGCCGGCGGCGATCACCCCGGACGGGGTGGAGCTCGCACCGGAGACCGGCGCCCTGCACCTGGACGGGCGCGCCGCGATGTTCTACCTGGCGACGTTCATCACGCCGGCGATGTCGATGCGGCTGCCGGGGGTGGGCTCGCAATACCTGGTGGCCTACTTCGACGCCGAGGGTGACAACCTCGACGGCGCCCGTACCTACCGCCTGGATCTGCCGGCGAACATCCCGGCCGCCGCCTTCTGGTCGATCACCGTCTACGACAACCAGACCCGCTCCCTGCTGGTCACCGACCAGCGGTACCCGCGGGCCGGTTCGCAGCCCTACCCGACGCCGGCCGCCACCGCGAACGAGGACGGCTCCACCACGCTGTGGTTCGCGCCGGAGCAGCCGGCCGGGGCGCTGCCGGGCACCTGGGTGCAGACCGTCCCGGGCAAGGGCTACTTCCTGATGGCCCGGTTCTACTCGCCGCTACCGTCGTTCTTCGACAGGTCCTGGAAGCCCGGCGAGGTGATCCCGGTCGCCCCGTGACACGCCGCGGCGGCGGGCGCCGGCACTGAGCCGGTGCCCGCCGCCGCGGGTGTGGCGATCACCGCGGGTCGTTGTTGAACTTCGAGGTCGACCAGAAGTAGCCGAGCACCGCGAGACCCACGCACCAGACGACCGCCAGCCAGCCGTTGTGGCCGATGCCGCTGCCGAGCAGCAGGCCGCGCAGGGTCTCGATGGCCGGGGTGAACGGCTGGTACTCGGCGATCGGCTGGAACCAGCCGGGCATCGAGTCGACCGGGACGAACGCGCTGGACAGCAGCGGCAGCAGGATCAGCGGCATCGCGTTGTTGCTGGCCGCCTCGGCGTTCGGGCTGACCAGGCCCATGCCGACGGCGATCCAGGTGAGCGCCAGGGCGAAGAGGGCGAGCAGGCCCAGCGCGGCCAGCCACTCCAGGGCGGTGGCGTCGGTGGAGCGGAAGCCGATCGCCACCGCGACGGCGCCGACCAGGACCACGCTGGCCACCGACTGCAGCACGCTGCCGACGACGTGGCCGACGAGCACCGAGCCGCGGTGGATCGCCATCGTACGGAAGCGGGCGATGATGCCCTCGGTCATGTCGTTGGAGACCGAGACCGCGGTCCCGATCACCGTGCTGCCGATGGTCATCAGCAGCAGGCCGGGCACCAGATAGGCGATGTACGCCGAGCGGTCCGGTGCGCCGCCGCCGATCCCCGCGCTCAAGGTGTCGCCGAATATGTAGACGAACAGCAACAAGAGCATGATCGGGGTGAGCAGCAGGTTCAGTGTGAGCGACGGGTAACGCCGCGCGTGCAGCAGATTGCGGCGCAGCATGGTGGACGAGTCGCGGACGGCGAGGGACATGGTGCTCATCGGACGGCCTCCTTGGCCGGGTCGATGACGTCGGCGCTGCCGGTCAGGGCGAAGAACACGTCGTCGAGGTCGGGGGTGTGCACGGTCAGCTCGTCCGCCTCGATGCCGGCGGCGTCGAGCCACTCGAGGACGGTGCGCAGCTCACGCTGGCTGCCGCCGCTGGGGATCTGCAGGGCCAGCGACTCCTCGTCGCGGGCGGCGTCGGGCAGCGCCAGGCCGGCGCTGCGGTAGGCGACCGGGTCGGTGAAGCGGAGCCGGACGTGCCCGCCCGGGATGAGCCGCTTCAACTCCTCGGCGGTGCCCTCGGCCGCGATCTTCCCGTCGTTGAGCACGGCGATCCGGTCGGCGAGCTCGTCGGCCTCCTCCAGGTACTGGGTGGTGAGGAAGACGGTGACGCCGTCGGAGACCAGCTCGCGGATGATCTGCCACATGTTGTGGCGGCTGCGCGGGTCGAGGCCGGTGGTCGGCTCGTCGAGGAAGATGACCCGCGGGTCGCCGACCAGGGTCATCGCGATGTCGAGCCGGCGCTTCATGCCGCCGGAGTAGGTGGAGGCGGGCTTCTTGGCCGCCTCCACCAGGTCGAAACGCTCCAGCAGCTCAGCGGTGGTCCGGCGGCCGTCCCGCGGCGAGAGGTAGTGCAGGTCGGCCATCAGCAGCATGTTCTCCTCGCCGGTGATCAGGCCGTCGACGGCGGAGAACTGACCGGTCACCCCGATCGCGGCGCGGACCGCCTGCGGGTCGGCCTTCAGGTCGTGGCCGCCGACGTGGATCGCGCCGGAGTCCGGGCCGGGGGAGATGAGAGTGGAGAGAATCTTGACGGCGGTGGTCTTGCCGGCGCCGTTCGGGCCGAGCAGGGAGAAGATCGTTCCCTGCGGCACGGCCAGGTCGACGCCGTCGAGGACGAGCTTGTCGCCGTAGGACTTGCGCAGCCCGTTCGCTGCGATCGCCAGGGTGGTCATGAAGTGCTCCTTCGGGCTGCGGCCGGTCAGCGGCTGTGGGCGTCGATGTCGCCGTACGAGGTGGTGGCGCGGATGGTCAGCTCGGTGGCGCCGTCGTTCTTGAGGCTGTTGCTGACCCGGCCGTAGCCGGTGCCGGCGTCGAGGGCGGCCGAGACGCCGGCGGCGGCGCCGACGGTCACGTTGCCGGCCTGGGTGCTCAGCACGACCGTGCCGCTGGTGGCCTCGGTGATGCGGATGTCGCCCTTGGCGGTGGTGATCTCGGCGGGGCCGGTGAGCCGGCCGATGGTGACGTCACCGGCGGCGGTGGTGATCCGCACGGTGGCGGCCTCGTCGAGCTTGATCTCGCCGAGCGCGCCGTCGAAGCGGACGTCGCCGAGACGCCCGGCACCGTGGAACTCCGCGCCGGCCGCCTTGGCCTCGATGTCGGAGCCGGCGGGCAGCTGGACGGTCACCTCGATGCTGCCGGGGTGCCCGAGGACGCGGTTCTTGGTCGGGCTCTCGATCCGCAGGACGCCGTCGGTGTAGTCGATCGTGGTCCGCTCCGCCGCCGTCACGTCGCGGCTCTTCGACGCGTCGGCCGGGCGAACCTCGACGGTGGTGTCGGCCCTTTCCGCGGTGACCAGCCGGATACGCCCGGCGGGGATGTCGATGACGGCGGTGATCGGGGTGGTGGTGTCGAACTTCGGCATTGTTCTCTCCTGTTCTCGTTGTTTCTGACATGAGAAACGCTACGTTGCGTTCGTAAAGTGAGCAACGTAAAAATTGCAAAGCTATGCCAAAGTTCCAGCTCAGAGAGGTAAAATCGTTGCGTTGTCTCTGCCGTTTAACGCAACGCAACGTGTCAGGCCGTTGCAATGGATTAAGCGGTGAATGCTATGGCTGATCGCACTACCAAGATCGCCCCTGAGGGCCGTCCCATCAACGGCGGATTCGGTATGGATCGTTAAGCTGCGCCTTCACGATCGGAGGCTGGATGGAGCTGCGGGACGTCGAGATCTTCCTGACGCTGGCCGAGGAACTGCATTTCGGCCGTACCGCCGGGCGGCTGCACGTGAGCGCGGCCCGGATCAGCCAGTCGGTCAAGAAAACCGAACGGCGCATCGGCGCACCGCTGTTCGAGCGAACCAGCCGGGTCGTCCGGCTCACGCCCATCGGCGAGCAGTTGCGCAGCGACCTGCGCTCCGGCTATCGGCAGATCATGCGCGGCATCGACGCGGCGTCGGCCGCCGCGCTCGGCGCCTCGGGGGCACTGACGCTGGGCACCATGGGCCCGTTGTCCATCACGATCAGCGACATGCTGGACCTGTTCCGGGCCCGCCACCCGGGCGCCGAGGTGCGGCACCGGGAGATCCAGCCGCCCGCGCCGCTGGATCTGCTGCGCTCCGGCGAGGTGGACGTCGCGATGCTGTGGCGGCCGGTCCGCGAACCCGATCTGAGCGTCGGCCCGGTCGTGCATACGTCCGGCGTGCTGCTCATGGTCTCCGCCGAGCATCCCTATGCCGGAATGGACTCCATCTGCCTGGAGGACCTGGGCGACCACTGCGCCCAGGTGGCGCCCACGTCGATCCCCTCCTACATGGAGGCGGGGCTCGCCCCGCACCACACCCCGTCCGGCCGTCCCATCCCGCGTGGCCCGAGAGTGGCGACCTGGCAGGAGGCTCTCAGCACGGTCTCGTCCGGCCAGGCCGTCGCCGTGGTCATGGCCGACATTCCGCCCTACTACGCCTGGCCCAGCCTCGCCTTCGTGCCGATCCGGGACGCCCCGCCGTGCGAGTGGGTGCTGGTGTGGCGCACCACCGACGAGACCCCGATGATCCGCGCCCTGGCCCAGGCCGCCCGCGACATCGCCATCCGCAACGGATGAGGTGCGGCCGCAACGGCGGGCGCAGGCTGATGGCATGGCGTCGAGAGCCGCGGCGGGACTGCTGACGTGCCTGCTGCTGCCCGGCCCGGCTGTGGCGTTCGGGACCGTCGACGGTGGCGGACAGCACCGCGAGCACGAGCGGATCACCCGGGCCGCGCTCGCCTGCTCGGGCGGGCGCGACTGCTTCGAACCGGTGACGCTGGATCAGCTCGCCGGGGACGGCAGGGGATTCGGTACGGTCGGGGCGCCTGACCGCACCGAGGTCAGCATTCCGGCCGCGCACTGCGACGACGCCGACTTCCTCGCCGGGGACTATCCGCGCACCCGCGAGCAGGCCACGACCGGCCTCACCGACTGTGTCACCCACCTGCGCCGGCGCTTCCAGGAGGCGGTCCGCTCCGCCGGGCAGCTGCTCGACGACGGGGGCGGGGTGATCGGCGCCGAGGTGCGGCTGGACACCGGCTGCCGGCTGGCCGCCCACGGTGAGCAGCGGGCGAAATGCACCACTCTGGAGAGTTTCGGGCGGGCCCTGCACGGGGTGCAGGACTTCTACGCGCACAGCTCGTGGGCCGACGAGGCGGATCCGGCGCGCCCGGTCGCGGCCGACAATCCGCCGGGGATGAACCGGCGGGCGCCGAGCCCGGTCCTCGACCTGCGCGGCGACGGCGTGCCGGACGTGCCGCGCGACCTCGCGACCGGTTGCTTCGTCCTGCAGGACACCGTGCCCGGCTCCGGCGCGTGCGCGGGGCGCGTCACGCACGCGGCGCTCAACAAGGACAACGGGCTGATCGACCCGGTCACCGGCGCCGTGACCAGCGCGGAGACGCCCCGCGGCCGGGTGGGACGCAACTTCGAGAAGGCGGTGACGGGGGCGGTCGTCGAGACCCGCCACCAGTGGCGGGAGCTGCGCGCCGCGTTACGCGACGAGTACGGAGAGCGGCGGGCGGCGGCCATGGCGTGTGCGCTCACCCGCGACGACCCGGTGGACGAGTGTGGAACGAGCGGCTCCGGCCGTACGGTCGCCTTGATCCTCGCCGGGTTGATGCTGGCCGGACTGGCCGTGCTCGCTCGCCGTTATCTTTCTCTGAGTTGATCCTTAAGACTTCCTTAGCGCCTCGAAGTCGGCCGCGCGGGCCCGGATAGTTGTCCCGCACACCCGTGCCAGATAGATCGAGTCGACGAGGTGAACGTTCGTGCCCACCCCTCCCTCCCGCCGGATCCGCACCGCCGTGTTGGCCACCTGTGCCGTCGGCGCGATTGGCCTCGGCACCGCAGGGATCGTTGCGGGACAGTCCTCCTCCGACGAGCAGACCACCAGCCTGACCGCGACCGCGGCCGAAGCCCCGGCGGCGGACACCCTCAGCGAGGACGCACTGGCCGCTGAGGAGTCCCCGGCCGCGACGGTGACCACCACCCCGCCGGCGTCGCCGTCGGCCACCGCGAGCCCCACGGTCAAGCCCTCGAAGAAGGCGACCACCAAGCCGTCGCCCAGCCCGAGCCGCACCACCAAGAAGACCAAGCGCCCGTCGCCGAGCCCGTCGAAGACCACCAGGACCGCGGAGCCCGAGGAGACCGGCGCGGCGTCCAACAGCGGCTCCGCCCGGGTCACCGAGGTGATCAAGCTGGTCAACGCGGAGCGGAAGAAAGCCGGCTGCGGCACCCTGGCCGGCGAGTCGCGGCTGCACGCGGCGGCGCAGAAGCACTCGGAGCTGCAGGCCGAGAAGAACACCATGTCGCACCAGCTGCCCGGCGAGGCCGGCATGGGCGACCGGGTCACCGCCGAGGGCTACCGGTGGGGCGGCGTCGCCGAGAACGTGGCGGCCGGCTACACCACCCCGGCCAGCGTCATGGACGGCTGGATGAACAGCCCGGGGCACAAGGCCAACATCCTCAACTGCGGCTACAAGCACATCGGGGTCGGCGTGGCGAAGTCCTCGAAGGGCACGCTGTACTGGACCCAGAACTTCGCCTCGCCGCTGTAGGTCTCCGCGCGCGCTAGCCTGCCCAGTCGATCTGGGGGGAGCGGTAGAAGTCGACACCCCGCTGGGTCCAGCGCGGGCCGTAAGCGCCGAGCCGCGCCCGGAAGGACTCCCAGTCACGCTCCGGTGACCAGCCGAGCTCGGCGATCGCGGCCAGTCGCGGGAACGCCATGAACTCGATGTGGTCGAGTTCGCGCAGGGTCTCCGACCACAGCGGGGCCTCGACGCCGAGCACCGCGCTCTCCGGCACGTCGCTGAGGTGGGTGCCGGGATCCCAGTCGTACGCGTCGCGCACCTCGATGTAGGCGGCCCAGCTCAGCCCGAGCGGGGTGGACGGGTCGTACTTCATGTCCAGATAGGCCCGGTTGGCGGGCGACATGATCACCTTCGTGCCGCCGGCCACCGCGGCCGCCAGCGTCGCGTTCCGCGTCTCCAGGCCCCAGTACTGGGCGATCGCCTCACGGGCGGCGGGCGCCTGGGCGATCTCGTTCCAGCCGTACGCGGTCTTGCCGTACTTCTTCACCAGCGGCAGCACCCGCTGCTGGAAGGCCACGTAGTCGGCGTCGCTGGTGGCGTGCGCCTCGTCACCGCCGATGTGCAGGTACGGCCCGGGAGTCAGCGCCGCCAGCTCGCGGATCACGTCCTCGACGAATCGGTAGGTGATCTCCTTGCCGATGCACAGCGAGCTGTAACCCACCGCGGTGTCGGTGCGCGGCGGCGGGGCGATCCCGTCGCAGGTCAGCTCCGGATAGGCCACCTGGGCGGCGTTGACGTGACCCGGCATGTCGATCTCCGGGACGATCGTCACGTACCGGGCGGCGGCATAGCGCACCAGATCGCGGTAGTCGGCCTTGGTCAGGAAGCCGGGGCCGACGCCGCCGACGCCGGTGCCCGGGCCGCCGCCGACCGTGGTCAGCCGCGGCCACGAGTCGATCTGGATGCGCCAGCCCTGGTCGTCGGAGAGGTGCAGGTGCAGGTGGTTGACCTTGAAACGGCTGATCTCGTCGATGTGCCGCTTGATCTCGTCCGGCGTGTGGAAGTGCCGGGCCAGATCGAGCATCGTCCCGCGATAGGCGAACCGCGGATAGTCCACGATCTCCCCGCCGGCGACGGTCCACCGGGTGCGCTGCGGGGTGCTCGCGTCGATCGCCGGCGGCAGCAGTTGCAGCAGCGTCTGCACGCCGGCGAAGAGCCCGGCGTTGCCGTTGGCCCGCACGGTGATCTCCGAGCGCTGCACGCGCAGCCGGTAACCCTCCGCGCCGAGCCGGGCCTCGGCGCGGCCGGTGGACAGGGTGATCGCCGGGGTGCCGGACGGGGCCTTGTGCACCACGGGCAGGCGATATCCGGTGGCCGGGCGGAGTGCCTCGGCGAGACGGTCGGCCACGGCGCGGGCCGACGGCGGCGCTTCGATGACCGTGCGGGCGGTCAGCCAGAACTCGGAGCCGTGCGGATGCACCTCGACCGGTGCGGGCACGACGCTGCCGAGAGCGACCGCCGGCCGCGCCGCCTCGGCCGGGGCCGAGGCGGCGGTCAGCGACAGCACGCAAGCGAGAAGAGCGGCGAGACGGGTACGCATGAGCCGACGCTACATACAGAAAGTTCAATCTGTGAAGACTGTTTCTAATAAGCGGGCCGACGGAGCCACCGCCACGCCACGACACCGAGACCGGCGACCAGGACGACGGCCACCGCGATCGCCGGGGTGAGCACTCAGGTGACGGTGAGGACGGCGGCGCCCGGCAGCGCCAGCAGCAGGCCACCGGCGGAGAGCACGACGCTGGGCACGTCCAGGCGGCCCGGCCGGGTGGTGCGGACCTCGCGCAACACGGCCGGGGCGAGCGCCAGGAATGCCACCACCACCGGCAGGTTGATCAGGAAGACCGAGCCCCAGGGGAACCGGCTCAGCAGCAGCCCGCCGATGACCGGCCCGATCGCGAAGCCGGCGGCGAAGGTGGCCGCGGACCCGGCGTCGGCGGACGCCCTGCGGCTGCTGCTGACCTGACCCCGGTCAGGCGGGGTGGCGGCGGCCGGCCTCGTCGATGCGCCGGCGGACCGGGGCGTAGTGGGCGGTGACCGCGGCGGTGAAGGCGGGCACGTCGCGGTTGCGGGCGGCCTCGACCATGGCGCGGTGCGCGGCGATCGTCTCGGCCTCCTCCTCCCGGCTGGTCAGGCCCAGGTACGGCGCGACGATCGCGTACACGTCCCAGAACGCGGCGGTCAGCTGACTGATCAGGTCGTTGCCGAGCGGCTCCATGAGCAGGCTGTGGAAGGCCCGGTCGACGTTGACGAACGGCTCGCCCTCGCCGTGCAGCCGCTCCATCTCGGCGACCAGGTCGGCCAGCTCGGCGACCTGCTCGGCGTCGAGGCGCTCGATGATCTGCGCGGCGGTGCCCTGCTCGAACAGCTGGCGCACCTCGACCAGGTCGAGCAGGATCCGGAAGTCGTCGCTGGGGCTGAGCAGGCCGCGGAAGCTCAGGCTCTCCACCAGTGCGGTGAGCGACAACCGCCCGACGTACGTGCCGTGGCCGTGGCGCACCTCGACGATGTCCAGAGCCGCGAGCGTCTTGATGGCTTCCCGGACGCTGGAGCGGCTGGCGTTGAGCGCCTCGCACAGCTCCGCCTCGGCCGGTAGCGGATCGCCGGGCTTCAGCCTGCTGTCAAGAATGTACCTTTTAATCTGATCAGTAACGGTCTGACGGAGCAGGGCCCGGCCTTCACGTGCCGGTTTGGCGTTGGTTCGCATCGTGTCTTGATTCTCCCCGGGGCGGTGGCTAGTGTCACGCTACCAAGCATCGGACATCAGACATCTGACGTCTGCGGTCACAGTAGCGGACCCGGACGCGACATAGGAGGCGATGTGCCCACCACTTCCCGCCGCGACTTCCTTCGACTGGTCGGCTCGATCGGCGCCGCCGGCGCCTTCGCCGGCTCCCTGGCCGCCTGCTCCGGCCCCTCCTCCACCAGCGGCGGTGCCGGCGCCGGCCAGGACACCATCGAGGCCGGCATCTCGTACGCGCTGTCCACCGGCTTCGACCCGATGACCGCCTCCGGCGCCACCCCGGTCGCGGCCAACCTGCACGTCTTCGAGAGCCTGGTCGACCTGGACCCGGTGACCCGCGAGCCGTACGTGGCGCTGGCCGGGGCCATGCCGCAGAAGGTCAGCGAGACCGTCTGGCGCAGCGGGATCCGCGAGGGCGCCACCTTCCACGACGGGTCGCCGGTCACCGCCGAGGACGTCGCGTTCAGCTTCACCCGGGTGCTCGACCCGAAGAACGCCTCGCTGTTCTCCCAGTTCCTGCCGTTCCTGGCCGGCGTGAAGGCGGTCGACGCCAAGACCGTCGAGTTCACCCTGAAGTACCCGTTCGCGCTCTTCGCCGAGCGCCTGTCGGTCGTCAAGATCGTCCCGAAGAAGCTGGTCGAGGCCGGTGCTGCGGCCTTCGACGCAGCGCCGGTCGGCTCCGGGCCGTACAAGCTGCTGGAAGCCACCAAGGAAGACAAGATCCGCTTCGAGCGGCACGAGGCCTACAACGGGCCGCGCCCCGCGAAGGCGAAGACCATGACGTGGCGGCTGCTCTCCGACCCGTCGGCCCGGGTCAGCGCCCTGGAGTCGGGACGCGTGTCGGCCATCGAGGACGTTCCCTACATCGACGTCGAGCGGATCACCGCGAAGGCCACCGTCGAGTCGGTGCAGGGCTTCGGCCTGCTCTTCCTGATGTTCAACACCAAGCAGAAGCCGTTCGACGACAAGCGGGTCCGGCAGGCCCTGCACTACGCGATCAACCACGACAAGATCGTGCAGACCGCGATGATGGGCAACGGCACGCCGGCCACCAGCTTCCTGCAGCAGGGCCACCCGGCCTACCAGGCGGCGGCGACGGCGTACGCGTACGACCCCGCCAAGGCCAAGCAGCTGCTCGCCGAGGCCGGGGTGACCAGGCTGACGGTCAGCATGGTCACCACCGACGCCGGCTGGGTGAAGGACATCGCCCCGCTGATCAAGGAGAGCTGGGACGCCGTCGGTGTCACCACCACCCTCGACATCGGCGCCTCCAGCGGCCAGTACGCCGACAAGGTCGACACCGGCAAATACAGCGTGATGGTCGCCCCCGGCGACCCGTCGGTCTTCGGCAACGACGTCGACCTGCTGATGCGCTGGTGGTACGTCGGCCTCTGGCCGGAGAAGCGGTTCTTCTGGTCCGGCACCGAGCAGGCGAAGAAGCTGGTCGGCCTGCTCGACGCCGCCGCGCAGGAGGCCGACACCGCCAAGCAGAAGACCATCTGGGCGGACGCCATCAACCTGCTCGCCGACGAGGTGCCGCTCTACCCGATCCTGCACCGCAAGCTGCCGACCGCCTGGAACGACAAGGCGCTGACCGACTTCCGCCCGGTGCCCACCACCGGCCTGTCCTTCCTCGGCGTCGCCCCGGTCTGACCGGCGCCTGCCCGGCCGCCCCGGCGGCCGGGCACCCGGACGACGAAAGAGACACCCGATGATTGCCTTCCTGCGGCTGGCGTTGCGCCGGCTCGCCGCCCTGCCGTTCCTGATCCTCGGCATCACCCTGCTGGTCTTCGTGGTGCTGCAGTTCTCGCCGAACGATCCCGCCTACAACGCCCTCGGCGAGGGCGCCTCGGCCGAGGCCCGCGCGGCCTACGCCGCCGAGCGCGGCCTCGACGATCCGCTGCCGGTCCGGTACGCCCGATTCCTCGGTGACCTGGTCACCGGCGACCTCGGGGTGACCACCCCGCCCGCGCAGCCGGTGGTGGACCGCATCGCCGTCGCCTTCCCGCTGACCCTGCAACTGACCGCCCTGGGCCTGCTCATCGGCGTGCTGCTCGCGCTCACCCTGGGCGTGACCGGGGCGATCTACCGGGACCGCTGGGCCGACCACGTCACCCGGGTGCTGTCGATGGCCGCGGTCGCCGTGCCGTCGTTCTGGCTCGGCATCCTGCTCATCCAGCAGTTCGCCCTGAACACGCCGCTCTTCCCGACCGGCGGCTACGTCAACCCGGCCGAGTCGGTCGGCGGCTGGCTGCACTCGATGGCGCTGCCCGCGATCGCCCTGGGTGTCCCGGTCGCCGCCTCGCTGGCGCGGCTCGTGCGTACCTCGATGGTCGAGGAACTGGACCGCGACTACGTGCGCACCGCGCGCGGCAACGGCCTGCCCGGTGCGCTGGTCATGCGCAGCGTGCTGCGCAACGCGCTGATCACCCCGCTGACCGTGCTCGGCCTGCGCGTCGGATATCTGCTCGGCGGCGCGGTGATCATCGAGAACATCTTCGACCTGCCCGGCATGGGCAAGCTGATGCTCGAGGGCGTCACCGGCAACGACGTCGCCCTGGTGCAGGGCGCGGTGCTCACCATCGCCCTCGCGTTCCTGGTCGTGAACATCGTCGTCGACCTGCTCTATCTGCTCGTCAACCCCCGTATCCGGACGGTGTGACCGATGGCCCGTACCTCCCTGAAGAGCCGTCTCGCGCTCGCCCTGCTCGTGCTCGTCGCGGCCGGCGCGGCGGCGGCGCCGCTGTTCGCCGCCGACCCGCTCGCCACCGGCATCCCCGCCCTGCCGCCCAGCGCCGAGCACTGGTTCGGCACCGACCGGGCCGGCCGGGACGTGTTCGCCCGCGTCCTCTACGGCGCCCGCTACTCGCTCGCCATCGGGCTCGGCGCGACCGCGCTGGCCGTCCTGGCCGGCGCCGTGATCGGCGCGTTCGCCGCGACCAGCCGCCGGTGGGCCGACGAGACCTCGATGCGGCTGCTCGACGTGGTCATGGCCTTCCCCGGGATCGCCCTGGCCGCGGTGCTGGTCACCGTCTTCGGCACCAGCGTGCCGGTGCTGATCGGCACCATCGCCTTCCTGTACGTGCCGTCGATCGCCCGCGTCGTGCGGGCCAACGTGATGGCCCAGTACGGCGAGGACTACGTGGCCGCTGAGAAGGTGATCGGCGCGTCCCGGTGGCACATCCTGATCCGCCACGTCACGATCAACTGCGCCGCCCCGGTGCTGGTCTTCGCCACCGTGCTGGTCGCCGACGCGATCGTCTTCGAGGCCAGCCTGTCGTTCATCAGCGCGGGCGTGCAGGACCCGGAGCCCAGCTGGGGCAACGTGATGTCCTACGGCCGGCAGATCCTGTTCTCCGGCGGGTGGTGGGCCACGTTCTTCCCGGGCATGGCGATCCTGCTGACCGTCCTCGCCCTCAACGTGCTCGCCGAAGGACTCACCGACACCTGGGCGGCGCCGCGTTCGGCCGTACGCCGCAAGGGTGTGACCGCGACCGAACCGCCTGCCGCACCCGTCGCCGTGGCCTCCGCCGAAGGCGACCTGGAGCGCTCGCTCGGGCTGCTGGCCGCGAGCGTGCGCCGTCGCGGACCGGCGGTGCCGCCGCTGGCCGACGACGCGCCGCCGCTGCTGCAGGTGCGTGACCTGAGCATCCGGTTCCCGCAGCGGCACGGCGACGTCGCCGTGGTGGAGAAGGTCAGCTTCGACGTGCGGGTCGGCGAGACCCTGGGCCTGGTCGGCGAGTCCGGCTGCGGCAAGAGCCTGACCAGCCTCGCGGTCACCGGTCTGCTGCCGCGCGGCGCGCAGGTCGACGGGCAGATCCTCTTCGACGGCGAGGACCTGCTGGGCATGCCGGCGCGCCGCCGCCGGGCCCTGGCCGGGCCGGGCATCGCGATGGTCTACCAGGACGCGCTGTCGTCGCTGAACCCGTCCGTGCTGGTCGGCACCCAGCTGAAGCAGCTCACCTCGCGAGGTGGCACCCGGACCCCGGCCGAGCTGCTGGAACTGGTCAACCTGAGCCCGGAGCGGACGCTGAAGAGCTATCCGCACGAGCTGTCCGGCGGGCAGCGGCAGCGGGTGCTGATCGCGATGGCGCTGTCCCGCTCGCCGCGGCTGCTGATCGCTGACGAGCCCACCACCGCGCTCGACGTCACCGTGCAGGCGCAGGTCGTCGACCTGCTGGTGCGGCTGCGCGACGAGCTCGGGTTCGCCATGGTGCTGGTCTCGCACGACCTGGGCCTGGTCGGCGAGCTGTCGCACCGGATCGCGGTGATGTATGCCGGTCAGGTCGCCGAGACCGGCGTCGCCGGAGATCTGTTGCAGGGGCCGCGCCACCACTACGCCCGGGGGCTGCTCGGCTCGGTGCTGTCGCTGGAAGCGGGTGCGCCCCGGCTGCACCAGATTCCCGGCGTGGTGCCGGCGCCGCGCGACTTCGCCGCCGGCTGCCGGTTCGCCTCACGCTGCGCGTTCGCCGACGACACCTGCCGCGAGGTCCGGCCGCCCACTGCCGGGTCGGCATGGACCCATGCGTACGCCTGTCACCACCCGGCCCTGGTTCGCGACGTGGAAGGGGTGCACCAGTGAACGAACCCGTGATCACCGCCGACGCCGTCAGCGTCGTGCACAAGGCCCGCAGCGGTGGCCTGTTCCGCCGCGACCGGGTGCACGCGCTGACCGACGCCACCGTGGCGGTGCGCCGCGGCGAGGTGCTCGGCGTGGTCGGCGAGTCCGGCTGCGGCAAGTCCACCCTGGCCCGGGTCCTGGTCGGCCTGCAGGAACCCACCTCGGGAACGGTCGCCTTCCACGGCACGGGCCCGCGCGGCGCCTCGGTCGGGATGGTCTTCCAGGACGCGTCGACCGCGCTCAACCCGCGGCTGCCGGTGCACCGGATCCTGCGCGACCCGCTCGACGTGCACCGGCGCGGCAACGACGCCTCCCGGCGGGCCCGGGTCGCCGAACTGCTCGACCTGGTCGGACTACCGGGCCACGTCTCGGACGCGCTGCCCGCCCAGCTCTCCGGCGGGCAGCGGCAGCGGGTCGCGATCGCCCGCGCCCTCGCGCTCGGGCCGGACGTGATCGTCGCCGACGAGCCGACCAGCGCGCTCGACGTGTCGGTGCGGGCGCAGATCCTCAACCTCCTCGTCGACCTGCGGGAACGGCTCGGGCTGGGGATGGCGTTCATCTCGCACGACATCCAGACCGTGCGGCACCTCGCCGACCGGATCATCGTGATGTACCTCGGGCGCATCGTCGAGGAGGGGCCGGCCGGCGAGATCGCGGCGGCGCCGCGGCACCCCTACACGCGGGCGCTGTTCTCGGCGACGCCGTCGCTGCTCGACGACACCGAGCCGATCATCCTGACCGGGCCGGTGCCGTCGGCGACCCATCCGCCGAGCGGGTGCCCGTTCCGTACCCGCTGCTGGAAAGCCACCTCGGACTGCGCAACGTCCTATCCCGCCGGCACGGGCGACGACGCCCACCGCTGGCACTGCATCCACCCCGAAACACCGGCTAGGAGCCACCCGTGAGTCTCACCGGCATCATCCCTCCCGTCGTCACCCCGCTGACCGCCGACGGGGACGTCGACGTCGCCTCCCTGGAACGGCTCGTCGGGTTCCTGCTCGACGGCGGCGTCTCCGGACTCTTCGCCCTCGGCTCCTCCGGCGAGGTCGCCTACCTCACCGACCAGCAGCGTGACCAGATCCTCGACGTGATCGTGCGGACCGCCGCCGGGCAGGTGCCGGTGATCGCCGGGGCCATCGAGACCACCACCAACCGGGTGATCGAACGCGGGCACGCGGCGGTCAAGGCCGGCGCGGACGCGCTGGTGGCGACGGCGCCGTTCTACGTGCGCACCCACCCCACCGAGATCGACCGGCACTTCCGGGCGGTGCGGGCCGCCGTCGACCTGCCGCTGCTCGCCTACGACGTGCCGGTCGCCGTGCAGGTCAAACTCGACCCGGCGCAGATCGTCGAGCTGGCCCGCGACGGGGTGCTCGCCGGCCTCAAGGACTCCAGCGGCGACGACGTCAGCTTCCGCCGCATCGTGCTCGGCACCCGGGACATCCCGGGCTTCTCGGCGCTCACCGGCCACGAGGTGGTGGTCGACGCGGTCATGCTCGCCGGCGCCGACGGTGCGGTGCCCGGCCTGGGCAACGTCGACCCCCATGGGTACGCCCGGCTCGCCGCCGCCTGCACGGGCGGGAACTGGGTGGCCGCCCGTACCGAACAGGACCGCCTGGCCGACCTGTTCACCATCGTGGACGTCGCACCGGTCGCCACCGCGAGCCGCAGCGCCGCCGGGATCGGCGCGTTCAAGACCGCGCTGATGGTGCGCGGGGTCATCGCCACCAACATGGTGTCCGCGCCGATGCGCACCCTCGACGAGACCGAGACCGACCGGATCGCCGCGGTGCTGCGCCGCACCGGGCTGTGACCGGTCTGGTCGCCGGCGTCGACATCGGCGGCACCAAGATCGCCGTCGGGGCGGTCGGCCCGGACGGCGCGGTGCACGCGCAGGCCACCGCGCCGACCCCGGCCCGCGAGGGCGCCGACGCCGTGCTCAGCACCGTCCGGCAGCTGATCAGCGGCCTCGGCCGGCCGGTCGAGGCGATCGGGGTGGGCAGCGCCGGCGTCATCGACGCCGCCAGCGGCACCGTGCGGTCGGCCACCGAGGCGATCAGCGGCTGGGCCGGCACCGACCTCGCCGGCCGGCTCGGCAGCGCCTTCGGCGTGCCGGTCGCCGTCGACAACGACGTGCACGCCCACGCGCTCGGCGAGGCCTGGCTCGGCGCCGCCGCCGGCCGGACCAACGTGCTGTACATGGCGGCGGGCACCGG
>NZ_JBEZZB010000113.1:0-34894 GCF_040638955.1 Actinoplanes sp. NPDC024001 | reverse complement strand
TGCGCGGCCAGCCGCAGACCCGGGCTGTCCGGGTCGATGCCGGCCATCCAGCGCGGTTCGTTCACCGGGGAACGCAGCAGCTTGAACATCAGGCACGTCGGCCAGATTGCCCGCATAGCGATCGGCCACCGCCCGCGCGGCCCGGGCCACCTCGGGATCGAGCACCTGCTCCGGCGAGACGATCTTCTCCAGATAGGCCAGCTTGCCGGCATGCTCCGACCGCTCGGTGCGGGCCAGCAGGAACCCGCTCACCAACTGCCCGGCGAAGCGCACCTTGACCCGCACCCCGGGCTGCGCCGCCGCGTCATCGGCCGCCGCCACCAGGTAGTCGAAGGGCCGGTCGAGATGCGCGAGCGACATGTCGACACACACCCGGGCGACGGGCAGCCGCTCGGCCGGCTCCCGCTCGCTGCGTGTTCCCTTGCTACCCATCGCCGAACATTCTGCCCGGCCCCTCTGACACTTCCCGCGGCGGCGAGCGGAACGGCGCGGCTCAGTGGGTCAGGCAGCTGATCCGCTCGGTGCGCAGATCGATCTCGACGATGTCCGGGAACCGCAACTGCGCCCAGAAGCTCGCGGGGTCCGGGTCGAGCCGGTACCGGCTGGCCATCCAGACCGTGGGCGCCAGTCCGTGCGTACCGATGATCAAGGTGCGGCCCTGGGCCGCGGCTGCCGCCGCGTGCCGCACGACGGCCGCGTCGAAGCGCGCGATCACCGCGGCCTGCGGCTCCCACCCGGATGGGCAGGAACCACCGGCGTACGCCAGCGCCGCCTCGCGGTAGCCGTCGTCGCTGAACCACACGTGCGGCCGGTGCACCTCGGCCAGACCCGCGTCGGTCAGCACCCGCTGGGCGCCGGCGATCTCCTGCATGGTCTGCGCGGCCTTCAGCTCGGTGCTGGAGACGTAGTAAGCCGGGTGGCTGACGTGCAGCCGCAGCAGCCGGGCGGCGACCCGGCTGTCCCAGGCCAGCGGCCACCGGTCGGCCGGCACCTCCGGATCGACCGCCGGCATCGCGTGCCGGACGATGATCACCCGTTCACCCTGGACAGCGGTCATGGCCGAAGCTCTCATGCGAACAGACACGCAAACAAGTCCCGGGAAGATCAAACGAAAAGCCGGCGCCGCGAGATCGCGGCGCCGGCTCTCGGAGAAGCGGGACTCAGGAAGCGGCGTTCTTGAGGTCCTGGGCGCGGTCGGTGCTCTCCCACCGCAGGTCCGGCAGCTCCCGGCCGAAGTGGCCGTAGGCCGCGGTCTGCTGGTAGATCGGGCGCAGCAGGTCGAGGTCGCGGATGATCGCGGCCGGGCGCAGGTCGAAGACCTCGGTGATGGCCTTCTCGATCCGCTCGACCGGCACGTTCTCGGTGCCGAAGGTCTCGACGAACAGCGAGACCGGGTGGGCCTTGCCGATCGCGTAGGCGACCTGGGTCTCGCAGCGCTCGGCCAGGCCGGCCGCAACGACGTTCTTGGCGACCCAGCGCATCGCGTACGCCGCGGAGCGGTCCACCTTGGACGGGTCCTTGCCGGAGAACGCACCGCCGCCGTGCCGGGCGTAACCGCCGTAGGTGTCCACGATGATCTTGCGACCGGTCAGGCCGGCGTCACCCATCGGGCCGCCGATCTCGAAACGCCCGGTCGGGTTCACCAGCAGCCGGTAGCCCTCGGTCTCGAGGCCGAGGCCCTCCAGCTCCGGGCCGATGACGTGCTCGCGCACGTCGGGCGTGAGCAGCGACTCGAGCGAGATGTCCGCGGCGTGCTGCGAGGACACCACGACGGTGTCGAGGCGGACCGGGCGCAGACCGTCGTACTCGATGGTGACCTGGGTCTTGCCGTCCGGCCGCAGGTAGGGGATCGTGCCGTCCTTGCGCGCGGCGGAGAGCCGGCGGGCCAGGCGGTGCGCGAGGGCGATCGGCAGCGGCATCAGCTCGGGCGTCTCCGAGCAGGCGAAGCCGAACATCATGCCCTGGTCGCCGGCGCCCTGCGAGTCGAGGACGTGGTCGGAGTCGCCCTCACGCAGCTCGATGGCGCTGTCGACGCCCTGGGCGATGTCGGGCGACTGGGAGCCGATGGAGACGCTGACGCCGCAGGAGGCGCCGTCGAAGCCCTTCTTCGACGAGTCGTAACCGATGCCCAGGATGGTGTCGCGCACGATCTTGGGGATGTCGGCGTAGGCCTGCGTGGTGACCTCACCCGCCACGTGCACCTGGCCGGTGGTGATCAGGGTCTCCACCGCGACGCGGCTGCGCGGGTCCTGCGCGAGCAGGGCGTCGAGAATCCCGTCGCTGATCTGGTCAGCGATCTTGTCCGGGTGGCCTTCCGTGACCGACTCGGAGGTGAACAGGCGGCGTGCCACGGTGCTCCTCAGAATTGTCGAATACAACGTAACGCGGAAGTGTAGTCAGCCCCGCTGAACGTCACTGTCCTGGGCATCCAGGCGTGCCACAACGTGGTCGAAAATCATATCGGCCACATCGTCTTTGGGGAGTTCACCGAGGGCCACGGTGGCGCCGTCCGCACCGAGCAGCGTGACCGTGTTCCGGTCCTGGCCGAAAACCAGGTCCGGACCCACCTCGTTAACGACGATCAGGTCTGCACGTTTCTTCACCAGCTTGGCACGAGCATGCTCCAGCGCGTCGTGCGTCTCGGCAGCGAATGCGACAAGTATCTGACCATGGCGCTTCGCGGCGCCCAGTTCGGCCGCGATGTCCGGGTTGGTGGTCAGCACGATCGGCGCCGGCGTACCGTCGTCGGTCTTCTTGATCTTCTGGGCCGCGACCGACTGCGGGCGGAAGTCGGCCGGCGCCGCGGCCATCACCACGACGTCGGCCGCGGCGGCGGCCTCGACCGTCGCCTTGCGCAACTCCTCGGTGGTGCCCACCCGGACCAGGTCGACGCCGGCCGGATCGGGCAGCGAGACGTTCGCCGCGATCAGCGTCACCCGGGCGCCGCGCGCGGCCGCCGAGCGGGCCAGCGCGTAACCCTGCTTGCCGGACGAGCGGTTCCCCAGGAACCGGACCGGGTCGAGCGGCTCGCGGGTCCCGCCCGCGGTCACCACCACGTGCCGGCCCGTCAGATCAAAGTCAACACCCCTGCGATGTACGCGCAGCGCGTGCTCGAAGATCGCGGCGGGGTCGGGGAGCCGCCCCTTGCCGGTGTCCTTGCCGGTGAGCCGCCCCACCGCGGGCTCGATGACGATCGCCCCGCGGGACCGCAGCGTCGCGACGTTCGCCTGCGTCGCCGGGTTCTCCCACATCTCGGTGTGCATGGCCGGCGCGTAGACCACCGGGCAGGTCGCGGTGAGCAGCGTGTTGGTGAGCAGGTCGTCGGCGATGCCGTGGGCCGCCTTGGCCAGCAGGTCGGCGGTGGCCGGCGCGACCACCACCAGCTCGGCGGCGCGGCCGATCCGCACGTGCGGCACCTCGTGCGCGTCGTCCCAGACCTCGGTGGCGACCGGGCGGCCGGAGAGCGCGGCCCAGGTCGGCTCGCCCACGAACTTCAGCGCGGAGGCGGTCGGCACCACCCGCACCCCGTGGCCCGACTCGGTGAAGAGCCGCAGCAGCTCACACGCCTTGTACGCGGCGATGCCCCCGCACACACCCAGGACGACCTCAGTCACACCGGCACCTCACAAAACGAATGATCCCGCGGCCCAGGAACCGGGACGCGGGATCAAGCGATGAACGACGATTACGGGTTGTCGGTGGCCTCGGCCGTCAGCAGGCCCGCGTTGATCTCACGCATCGCGATGGAGAGCGGCTTCTCCTGCGGCGTGGTCTCGACCAGGGGGCCGACATACTCCAGGAGACCCTCACCCAGCTGGCTGTAGTAGGCGTTGACCTGGCGGGCGCGCTTGGCCGCGAAGATCACCAGCGAGTACTTCGACGAGGTCTTGTCGAGCAGCTCGTCGATCGGCGGGTTGGTGATGCCTTCGGGGTTCGCGATGGTTCCCACTGTGGTGGATTCCTTAATGCTCGGAAGCTTGTGCGGGCGTCAGAAATGACGAACCGAGCAAGCTTACCAGCTCGTCAGCGGCCCTCTCGACGAAGTCGTTCACCACGGTGACGTCGAACTCCGCCTCGGCGGCCAGCTCCTCGTCCGCGTGCGCGAGGCGCTTCTTGATCGTCTCCGCGTCGTCGGTGCCCCGGCCGATCAGGCGGCGCTGCAGCTCGTCGACGCTGGGCGGGGCCAGGAAGACCAACTGGGCCTCCGGCATCGCCGCACGGACCTGACGAGCGCCCTGCAGGTCGATCTTCAACAAAACGGGCCGGCCCTGCTGGAGCCAGCCCTCGACCTGCGCGCGGGGGGTGCCGTAGAGGTTGCCCGCGAATTCCGCCCACTCCAGCAGCTGGTCGCCGTCGATCAGGCGCTGGAACTCGGACCGGGTCACGAAGTGGTAGTGCTCGCCGTCGGTCTCGTAGTCGCGTTTCTTGCGTGTCGTGACCGACACCGACAACCGGATCCAAGGCGAGCGCGCCCGGATCAGCTCGATCACACTGTCCTTGCCGACCCCGGAGGGGCCGGACAGGACGGTGAGGCGGGCTGCCGGGCGCGCGTCGTCATCCATGCTCACGGCTCATTCCTACACGAGCCCATGAGTCAGTTCGCAGCGAACTCCCCCAGGAGGGCCTTGCGCTGCTGGTCGCCGAGACCCCGGAGCCGGCGGCTCTCGGCGATCTTCAGCTTCTCCATGATCTGGGTCGCGCGGATCTTGCCGATGCCCGGCAGCGCCTGAAGCACGGCCGAGACCTTCAGCTTGCCGACGACCTCGTCAGCCTCCGCGCGGTCGAGCACGGCGGCGAGGGTGGTCTTCCCGGACTTGAGCTGTTCCTTGAGCTCAGCCCGAGCCTTGCGAACTTCCGCGGCCTTCTCCAGCGCAGCTTGGCGCTGTTCGGGGCTCAGTGACGGGAGCGGCACCAGTTCTCCTCAGGTCCCTTACGCGGCGGTAGCAATACCGGCGCTTCTGTGAAACGTGGTGTGCCAGGGAACCAAAGGGGCATGTGGTTCCCGGCGACCGGAAAACTAGCGGTCAACGGCGCTTTCGGCAACGTGGGGGTACCCCTGGACTTGCCCAGGTGAACGGGCCGTTTCACCCGAGCGCGGCTCGGCAGTCGTCCAGAACACGGCTCGTCGCGGCCCTCAGATCAGTGATCTCCGGGCCCGCAGCGAGGACCTCGCGTGAGTACGACGGCAACACGTTCCGCAGACTTTCGCCGAAGACCTTGCGCAGGTCGGAAGGGGTCGCGCCCTGGGCTCCGAGCCCGGGCGAGAGCAGCGGACCATTGATCTTGGAAAGGTCATGACCGGTCTCGCCGATCGTCGCGCCGACCACCAGCCCGAAACTTCCGAGCGGCGTCACACCCGCGTTGACCTGCGAAATCTCGTCGATGACGGTCTGCGCGACGGTCTTTCCGGACGCCGTCACCGCATGTTGGACGACCGGACCCTCGGGGTTCGAGGTCAACGCCAGGACGAAGACACCACCGCCGTGAGCGGTCGCCAGGTCGAACGCCGGCTGCAATGAGCCGACCCCGAGATAGGGACTGACAGTAATCGCGTCGGCACGCAGAGAACTCGCCGGATCCAGATAGGCGGACGCGTACGCGGCCATCGTCGAGCCGATGTCGCCCCGTTTCACGTCGAGCAGGACGAGCGCGCCGGCCTCTCGCGACTGTCGGATAGTTGACTCAAGAATCGCGACGCCACGTGACCCAAATCTCTCAAAAAACGCGGACTGTGGTTTCAGAACGGCCACCCGATCGGCCAGCGCGTCGACCACCGTACGGCTGAAGCGTTCGAGGCCGGCGATGTCGTCGGAGAGGCCCCAGCGGGCCAGCAGCGAGGCATGGGGATCGATGCCGACGCAGAGCGGACCACGCTCCGCGACGGCCGCGTGCAGTCGTTCGCCGAAGGTCTCCATGGCTAAGTTCCCTCTCCCGTGTCAGGTAGCCGCCACCGCGGCGGTGATGCCCGCGGTAATGCGGGCCACGTCGGCGTCGTCCGCCACGAACGGCGGCATCGTGTAGATCAGGTTCCGGAACGGCCGCAGCCAGACTCCCTCGGCCACCGCTGCCGCGGTGGCCTTCGGCACGTCCACGTCGTGGTCCAGCTCGACCACGCCGATCGCGCCCAGGACACGCACGTCCGCGACGCCGCGCTCCCCGCGCAGCGGCGCCAGGCCGTCCCTCAGCAGGCTTTCGATCCGAGGTACGCGCTGAGCCCACCCGCCGTAGGTGTCGCCGGGCTCGGCCCGCAGCAGGCCCAATGAGGCGTTCGCCACGGCGCAGGCGAGCGGGTTGCCCATGAAGGTCGGCCCGTGCGCCAGGCCGCCGCCCTCCCCCGCCGAGATCGCCGCAGCCATCTCGGCGGTGCACAGGGTGGCCGCCAGGGTCAGGTAACCCCCGGTCAGCGCCTTGCCCAGGCACATCACGTCGGGGCTGACCCCGGCGTGGTCGGCGCCGAAGAACCGCCCGGTCCGCCCGAAGCCGGTGGCGATCTCGTCGAAGATCAGGAAGACGCCGTGCGCGGCCGTCGCCTCACGCAGCACCCGCAGATACTCCGGATGGTGGAACCGCATCCCGCCGGCGCCCTGCACCACCGGCTCCACGATCACCGCCGCCAGCTCGCCGGCGTGCCGTTCGATCAGGCCGGCCAGTTCGTCGGCGTAGGCCGGGTCATACTCGGCCGGCGGCGGCCCGGCGAAGACCTGGGCGGGCAGCACCCCGGTCCAGAGCGAGTGCATCCCGCCGACCGGGTCGCAGACGCTCATCGGGTGGAAGGTGTCGCCGTGGTAGCCGCCGCGCCAGGTCGCCAGCCGCTGCCGGCCGGGCCGGCCCAGGGCCCGCTGCGCCTGCAAGGCCATCTTGATCGCCACCTCGACACCGATCGAGCCGGAGTCGCAGAGGAAGACGTGCTCCAGGCCGGGCGGGGTCAGCTCGACCAGGGTGGCGGCCAGCCGGATCGCCGGCTCGTGGGTGAGCCCGCCGAACATCACGTGGCTCATCCGCCCGGCCTGCTCGGCCAGGGCGGCGTCCAGCACCGGGTGCCGGTACCCGTGGATCGCCGCCCACCAGGACGACATGCCGTCCACCAGCTCCCGCCCGTCGGCCAGCCGCAGCCGGACCCCCTCGGCGCTCTCCACCAGGTAGGGGTCGCTGCGGCCGGGCATCGGACCGTACGGGTGCCAGACGTGCGCCCGGTCCAGCGCGAGGAGCTCGCGCTCGCTCATCGCGCCCGGTGCGAGCGGATCGGGCGGGCGCCCCGGGCGACCGCCCGGACCAGGTCCGGGCCGCGGTAGATGAAGCCGCTGTAGAGCTGCACCAGCGAGGCGCCGGCGTCGAGCAGCCGGGCCGCGTCGTCGACCGACATGATCCCGCCGACCCCGATGATCGGCAGGCGCCCGCCGGTCTCGTCGTGCACGAACTTGACCACCGCCCGGGCCCGCTCGGTGAGCGGCTTGCCGGAGAGCCCGCCCGCCTCGCCCGCCAGGTGCTGGTCGGACTCGGCGAGCCCGTCGCGGGCCAGCGTGGTGTTGGTGGCGATCAGGCCGGCCGCGCCGTGCTCCAGGCAGACCTCCAGGAGCTCGGCGATGGCCGGCTCGGTCAGGTCCGGGGCGATCTTCACCAGCACCGGCACCGGACCGTTCAGCGCCTTGAGCAGCGCCGCCATCGAGTCCCGGTCCTGCAGCGTGCGCAGGCCCGGGGTGTTCGGCGAGGAGACGTTGACCGCGATGTAGTCGGCGTACGGGTGCAGCAGCCGGTAGGAGGTCAGGTAGTCCTCGACGGCGTCCTCCAGCGGCGTCACCTTGGACTTGCCGAGCGAGACGCCCAGCGGGACCCCGATGGGCCCGAGGGCCGCCAGGCGTTCGGCCAGGGCCGCCGCACCGAGGTTGTTGAAGCCCATCCGGTTGATGATCGCTTCGCTCTCCCGGAGCCGGAACAGGCGCGGCTTGTCGTTGCCCGGCTGCGGCTTCGCGGTGACCGTGCCGACCTCGACGAAGCCGAACCCGAGCGCCGGCCAGGCGGGCAGCGCGATCCCGTTCTTGTCCATGCCGGCGGCCAGGCCGACCCGGTTCGGGAAGTGCACGCCGAACGCCTCCACCGGGGCGGAGAAGGCGTAGCGGCGGCGCAGCGCGGCCAGGGCCGGCGCCGGGAGCGAGGCGAGCCGGTTCAGCGTCCACTCGTGGGCGTGCTCGGCGTCGCCGCCGCCCAGCCGGAACAGAACCGGCCGGGCGACGTCGGTGAAGAGATTCACTCGCTACCCCGAAGTGCCCTGTGCAGATCCTGCAGTGGCCGCACGGACATGTCGCCGCGCATCAGCGCCTCGATGCCCATCACGGCGGCGGCCGCGCCGGGCACCGTGGTGATGCTCGGGACGTCCGCGGTCACGGCGGCGCTGCGGATCTCGTAGCCGTCCATCCGGGCGCTGGCGCCCGAACCCGACGGGGTGTTGATGATCAGCGAGATCTCGCCGGCCAGGATCAGCTCGACGGCGTTCTTGCGGCTGGGGTCCTCGTAGTGCTTCGGGACGACCTCGCAGTCGATGCCGTAGCGGCGCAGCACCTCGCCGGTGCCGGCCGTGGTGACGATCGTGAAGCCGAGGTCGGCCAGCCGCTTCACCGGGAAGATCATCGAGCGCTTGTCCCGGTTGGAGACCGACACGAAGACCTTGCCGGCGGTGGGCAGCGAGCCGTACGCGGCGGCCTGCGACTTGGCGAACGCCTGGCCGAAGCCGGCGTCGATGCCCATCACCTCGCCGGTCGACTTCATCTCCGGGCTGAGCAGGCTGTCCACGTTCTTGCCGGAGAGGGTGCGGAACCGCTTGAACGGCAGCACCGCCTCCTTGATCGCGATCGGCGCGTTCGCCGGGGTGGAGCCGCCGTCGCCCTCGGGCAGCAGCATGCCCTCGGCGCGCAGCTCGGCGATGGTGGCGCCGAGCATGATCCGGGCGGCCGCCTTGGCCAGCGGCACCGCGGTGGCCTTCGACACGAACGGCACGGTCCGCGAGGCCCGCGGGTTCGCCTCCAGGACGTAGAGGCTCTCGTCCTTGAGCGCGTACTGCACGTTCATCAGGCCGCGCACGCCGATGCCGCGGGCCAGGGACTCGGTGTAGCGGCGTACCTCGGCCAGGTTGGAGGCGGCCAGGGTGATCGGCGGCAGCGAGCAGGCCGAGTCGCCGGAGTGGATGCCGGCCTCCTCGATGTGCTCCATCACGCCGCCCAGGTAGACCTCGCCGGTCGCGTCGCAGAGCGCGTCCACGTCGATCTCGATGGCGTCGTCCAGGAACCGGTCGACCAGCACCGGGTGGTCCGGGGAGATCTCCGTGGCCCGCTCGATGTAGCCCTGCAGGGTCGGCTCGTCGTAGACGATCTCCATGCCCCGGCCGCCGAGCACGTACGACGGGCGCACCAGCACCGGGTAGCCGATCGCGTCGGCGATCGCCTTGGCCTCGTCGAAGCTGGTGGCGGTGCCGTGCTCGGGCGACCGCAGGCCGTTGTCGGCGAGCAGCGCGCCGAAGAGGCCGCGGTCCTCGGCCAGGTCGATCGACTCCGGCGTGGTGCCGACGATCGGCACCCCGGCCGCCTTGAGCCGGTTCGCCAGGCCGAGCGGGGTCTGGCCGCCGAGCTGCACGATCACGCCGACCACACCGGGTCCGCCGGCCGCCCTGCCGGAGCTGTCCTCGGCGTGGAACACCTCGAGGACATCCTCGAAGGTGAGCGGCTCGAAGTAGAGCCGGTCGGCGGTGTCGTAGTCGGTGGAGACCGTCTCCGGGTTGCAGTTGACCATGACAGTCTCGAAGTCGACGCCTCGGAGAGCCTGCACGGCGTGCACGCAGGAGTAGTCGAATTCGATGCCCTGGCCGATCCGGTTCGGGCCGGAGCCCAGGATGATCACCTTCGGACGGTCGCTCGGCGCGACCTCGGTCTCCTCGTCGTACGACGAGTAGTGGTACGGGGTGTTCGCCTGGAACTCGGCCGCGCAGGTGTCCACGGTCTTGTAGACCGGCCGCAGCCCGAGGCGGTGCCGCAGGGCCCGGACCCCGTCCTCACCGGCCAGCTCCGGGCGCAGCGCCGCGAGCTGCCTGTCGGAGAACCCGGACCGCTTGGCCCGGCGCAGCAGCTCCTCGTCCAGAACCGGGGCGGCCAGGATCTCGGCGCGCAGGTCGACCAGGGCCTTGATCTCGTCCAGGAACCACGGGTCGATCCGGCCGCTCGCCTCGTGCACCTGCTCGACCGTGGCGCCCAGGCGCAGCGCCCGCTCCACGGTGTAGAGCCGGCCGTCGTGCGGCACCTTGAGCGTGGCCAGGGTCTCTTCCAGCGACTCGTCCGGGTCCGGGGTGGTCCAGAAGCCGGTGGCCTTGGTCTCCATCGAGCGCATGGCCTTGTTCAGCGCCTCGGCGAAGTTGCGGCCCAGGCTCATCGCCTCGCCGACCGACTTCATCGTGGTGGTGAGCTCCTTGTCCGCGCCCGGGAACTTCTCGAACGCGAACCGCGGGATCTTCACGACCACGTAGTCCAGGGCCGGCTCGAAGGCGGCCGGGGTCTTCAGCGTGATGTCGTTCGGGATCTCGTCGAGGGTGTAGCCGATGGCCAGCTTCGCCGCGATCTTGGCGATCGGGAAGCCGGTGGCCTTCGAGGCCAGCGCCGACGAGCGGGAGACCCGCGGGTTCATCTCGATGACGATCAGGCGGCCGTTGTCCGGGTTGATCGCGAACTGGATGTTGCAGCCGCCGGTGTCCACACCGACCTCGCGCAGCACCGCGATGCCGAGGTCACGCAGGCGCTGGTACTCGCGGTCGGTGAGGGTCATGGCCGGGGCGACGGTGACGCTGTCGCCGGTGTGCACGCCCATCGGGTCGACGTTCTCGATCGAGCAGACGACCACGACGTTGTCGTGCTTGTCGCGCATCAGCTCGAGCTCGTACTCCTTCCAGCCGAGCACGCTCTCCTCGATGAGCACCTCGTGCACCGGGGAGGCGGCCAGGCCGGCGCCGGCGATCCGCTCCAGGTCGTCCGGCGTGTGCGCCATGCCGGAGCCCAGGCCACCCATGGTGAACGAGGGACGGATGACCACCGGGAGGTCGATCTCGGCGACCGTCTCGCGTACCTCGTCCATCGAGTGGCACACCCGCGAGCGCGGCGTCTCGCCGCCGGCCTTCGCCACGATCTCCTTGAAGAGCTGGCGGTCCTCGCCCTTGCGGATGGCGTCGACGTTCGCGCCGATCAGCTCGACGCCGTACTTCTCCAGCACGCCGTTCTCGTGCAGCGCGATCGCGGTGTTCAGCGCGGTCTGGCCGCCCAGGGTGGGCAGGATCGCGTCCGGGCGCTCCTTGGCGATGACCAGCTCGACGAACTCCGGGGTGATCGGCTCGACGTAGGTGGCGTCGGCGAACTCCGGGTCGGTCATGATCGTGGCCGGGTTGGAGTTGACCAGCGAGACCCGGATGCCCTCGGACTGCAGCACCCGGCAGGCCTGGGTGCCGGAGTAGTCGAACTCGCAGGCCTGGCCGATGACGATCGGGCCGGAGCCGATCACCATGATGTGCTTGAGATCTTCACGCTTCGGCATGAGCGGTCAGCCCTTCTTCTCGACCAGCTCGACGAACCTGTCGAACAGGTAGTCGGCGTCGTGCGGGCCGGCGGCGGCCTCGGGGTGGTACTGGACGGTGAAGGCGGGGACGTCGATGCCCCGCAGGCCCTCGACCACGTTGTCGTTGAGGCAGACGTGTGAGACCTCGACACCACCGAAGTCGGTGTCGATCACGGTGTTCAGCGGGGCGTCCACCGCGAAACCGTGGTTGTGGCTGGTCACCTCGACCTTGCCGGTGGTCTTGTCGAGCACCGGCTGGTTGATGCCGCGGTGGCCGTAGCCGAGCTTGTAGGTGCCGAAACCGAGCGCGCGGCCGAGGATCTGGCTGCCGAAGCAGATGCCGAACAGCGGCACCTCGCGGCGCATCACCTCACGGGCCAGGCTCACCGGGCCGTCGGCGGTCGCCGGGTCACCCGGGCCGGGCGAGAAGAACACCGCGTCCGGGCTGACCGCGAGCAGGTCCTCGATCGACGAGGAGGCCGGGAAGATGTGCGTGGTGACGCCGCGGGCGGCGAGCCGGCGGGCCACGTTGCGCTTGATGCCCAGGTCCAGCGCGGCGACCGTGTAACGGTGCTCGCCCTCGGCCTGGACCGTGTAGCGCTCGGCGGTGGTCACCTGCGCGGACAGGTCAGCGCCGAGCATCTGCGGCTGATTGCGGACCCGCTCCAGCAGCGCCTGCGGGTCGGTCTCGACGCTGGAGACACCGACCCGCATCGCGCCGCGCTCGCGCAGGTGCCGGGTCAGGGCGCGGGTGTCCACGCCGCTGATCCCGACGATGCCCTCGGCCGCCAGCCGCTCGCCCAGGTCACCCTTCGAGCGCCAGTTCGACGGGCGGCGGGCCGGGTCGCGGACCACGTAGCCGGCCACCCAGATGCGGTCCGACTCGTCGTCCTCGTCGTTGACGCCGGTGTTGCCGATCTGCGGGGCGGTCTGCACCACGACCTGCTTGTGGAACGACGGGTCGGTCAGCGTCTCCTGGTAGCCGGTCATGCCGGTGGTGAACACCGCCTCACCGAACGTCTCCCCGGTTGCGCCGTAGGAGGTGCCGGAAAACGTCCGCCCGTCCTCGAGAACGAGGATCGCCTTTGCCATTATTTGACAACCTTCCCGTCCAGAACCGTCGCTTCGCCCCGCAGGAAGGTCGCGACGATGCGACCCGGCAGGTCCATGCCCGCGTACGGCGTGTTGCGGCTGCGGCTCGCCAGGCCGGCCGGGTCGACGACCCAGCGCGCCTTCGGATCCACCAGCGTCAGGTTGGCCGGCGTACCGGCCTTCGTCAGGTCCCCGCCGTGCCCCTCCAGCCCGGCGATGCGGGCCGGCGCGATCGACATCCGGTCGGCGATCAGGTCCCACTTCTCACCGAAGACGCTGAGCACGATCGGCAGCGCGGTCTCCAGGCCGAGCATGCCCGGTCGCGCGTACGCCCACTCGCACTCCTTGTCCTGCACGGCGTGCGGCGCGTGATCGGTGGCGACCACGTCGATGATGCCGTCCACCAGCGCCTGTCGCAGCGCTTCCACGTCGCTGCGCGTACGCAACGGGGGGTTGACCTTGAAGACCGGGTCGTAGCCGGCCGCGAGCTCGTCGGTGAGCAGGAGGTGATGCGGGGTGACCTCGGCGGTGACGCGCACGCCGCGCGCCTTGGCCTGGCGCAGCACCTCGACCGAACCGGCCGTGGAGACGTGGCAGACGTGCAGGCGGCTGCCGACGTGCTCGGCGAGCAGCACGTCGCGGGCGATGATCGCCTCCTCGGCGACCGCCGGCCAGCCGGTCAGGCCGAGGCGGGTGCTGACCTCACCCTCGTGCATCTGGGCGCCCTCGGTGAGGCGGTGCTCCTCGGCGTGCTGGGCGATGACGCCGTCGAACGCCTTCACGTACTCCAGGGCCCGGCGCATCAGCTTCGGGTCGGCGACGCAGAAACCGTCGTCGGAGAAGATCCGCACGTTGGCGGCGGAGGTGGCCATCGCGCCCAGCTCGGCCAGCTGCTTGCCGGCCAGGCCGACGGTGACCGCGCCGATCGGCTGCACGTCGACCAGGCCGGCCTCGCGGCCGAGTCGCCAGACCTGCTCGACCACGCCGGCGGTGTCGGCGACCGGCGAGGTGTTCGCCATCGCGCAGACCGCGGTGTAACCGCCCTTCGCCGCCGCCCGCGAGCCGGTCTCGACCGTCTCGGCGTCCTCACGGCCCGGTTCACGCAGGTGGGTGTGCACATCGACCAGGCCGGGGAGCGCGACCAGTCCGGACGCGTCGATCACCTCGGCGCCCTGGGCGGCGCCTTCCGCGATCACCCCGTCCTTGATCAACAGGTCGGTCGGCGAACCGCCGAGAACCGAGACGCCCTTGAGCAGGTACGCCATCACTTGCCTCCCAAAAGCAGGTAGAGGACGGCCATCCGGACGCTGACGCCGTTGGCGACCTGTTCGACGATCGTGGAGCGCGGGGAGTCGGCCACCTCGGGCGCGATCTCCATACCGCGGTTCATCGGGCCCGGGTGCATCACGATCGCGTGCTCCGGGAGCTTCTTCATGCGCAGCATGTCCAGCCCGTAGCGGCGGCTGTACTCGCGGGCGGAGGGGAAGTAGGAGTCCTGCATCCGCTCGGTCTGCACCCGCAGCATCATCACCACGTCGCTGTCCGGCAGAACGGCGTCCAGGTCGTAGCTCACCTGCGTCTTCTCGGCGAGCGCGGCGGCGACGTCCAGCGGGATCAGGGTGGGCGGACCGACCAGGGTGACCTGTGCGCCCAGCGTGGTCAGGAGCAGCACGTTGGACCTCGCCACCCGGCTGTGCAGCACGTCACCCACGATGGCCACCTTCAGGCCGTCAAGACGGCCCAGGCGAGAGCGCATCGTGTACGCGTCCAGCAGCGCCTGCGTGGGGTGCTCGTGGGTGCCGTCGCCGGCGTTGACCACCGAGCCCTCCACCCAGTTGGCCAGCCGGTGCGGCGCGCCGCTCGCCGAGTGGCGGATCACCACGGCGTCGGCGCCCATCGCCTGCAGGGTCAGCGCGGTGTCCTTGAGGCTCTCGCCCTTGGAGACGCTGGAGCCCTTGGCGGAAAAGTTGATCACGTCGGCGGAGAGTCGCTTGGCCGCCGCCTCGAAGGAGATCCGGGTCCGGGTCGAGTCCTCGTAGAAGAGGTTGACCACGGTGCGCCCGCGCAGGGCGGGCAGCTTCTTGACCTCGCGGCCGGAGAGCGCCGCCATCTCGGCGGCGGTGTCCAGGATCAGCGTGGCGGTGGCCGCGTCCAGGTCGGCGGCCGAGCGCAGGTGCTTGATCACGTCAGGCCTCCGATCAACTTGACCTCATCGGTGCCGTCGACCTCGGTGAGCGCGACCTTCACGCTCTCGCTGAGCGCGGTGGGGATGTTCTTGCCCACGTAGTCGGCGCGGATCGGCAGCTGGCGGTGGCCGCGGTCGACCAGGACCGCGAGCTGCACCGAGCTGGGGCGGCCGACGTCGTTCAGGGCGTCCAGGGCGGCCCGCACGGAGCGGCCGGAGAAGAGGACGTCGTCGACCAGGATCACCCGCAGCCCGTCGATGCCGCCGGGCGGCATCTCGGTCTTGCCGAGCGCGCGGGTGGCGCGCATGCGCAGATCGTCGCGGTAGAGCGTGATGTCCAGGGAGCCGACCGGCACCTCGACGCCCTCGAAGGCGTGGATCCGGGCGGCGAGCCGGTGCGCGAGCGGAACGCCCCGGGTCGGGATGCCCAGCAGCACGGTGCCGGTGGCGCCCGAGGTCTTCTCGAGGATCTGATGGGCGATGCGGTCGACGACCCGGTGCAGGTCGGACCCGGCCAAGATGATCTTGCTAGGTGCGTCAGCGCGTGGTTGTGCCACGGCGGACCTCCTTCCCCGCCTCACGGGACGGGTCGTTAAAGGACGTCTGATACGGGCGACCCTGTTTTCGGATGCCCGCATGGCTGACGCTACGTTACCAGTGGACGAGGCGTTGACCATGGTGACGTGCCTGACCCGAAACAGCCCTGGTGCAGGGAACTTCGGTGCGAGTGCGACGACTCATCGGTAACCAACACTTGACCGGCGGTCGCAAACTCCGTACCGTCACGCAGCGTAGCGATCCGCGAGGAAACGGAACCCTCGCGGGCCAGCACAGTACCGGGAGTGTCCATATGCCGTCTGAGTACGCGAAGTCGCTGGGCGCTCGCCTGCGCTCCATCCGCCAGCAGCAGGGCCTGTCCCTGCAAGGCGTCGAAGAGAAGTCCAACGGCCGCTGGAAGGCTGTCGTGGTGGGCTCGTACGAGCGCGGCGACCGAGCGGTCACCGTGTCGCGCCTTGCCGAACTGGCCGACTTCTACCGTGTTCCCGTGTCCGAGCTGCTGCCCGACGGCAGCGGCATCCGGCTCGAGGCGACCAACAAGATCGTTCTGGACCTCGAGAAGCTGTACGACACCACCGGCGAAGACCTCGCCTACGTGGCGCGGTACGCCCGAGCCATCCAGCAGCAGCGCGGCGACTACAACGGCCGCGTCCTCTCCATCCGCGCCGACGACCTGCGCGCGCTCGCCATCGTCTACGACATCTCGCCGTCCGGCCTCATCGAGCGCCTGACCGAGCAGGGCGTCCTGGTCGCTGACCCGCGCGCCTTCTTCGCCAGCTGAGTCGTCGCTTTACCGCACCATCTGTAACGCCCCCCGTTGAAGCCCGCGTCGCCCCCCGACGCGGGCTTTCGCGCATCCGCCGCGGGCTCTCGCGCATCCCCCGCCGCGGGCTCTCGCACATCCCCGCCGCGAGCCTTCGCGCATCCCCCGCCGCGAACCTTCGCGCATCCCCCGCCGCGAACCTTCGCGCATCCCCCGCCGCGAGCCTTCGCGCGTCGGCCGCCGCGCCGTCTGAGCCTCTCGCCAGCGCAGGCCGGCAACGCCGTGTGATCGCCGGCGAAACGGAACCCGGATCCGGCGTATCGATTGCCGCGCTCGTCGCTCTGTGTTGCCACCGGCAGACGGCGAACGGCCCGGGCCGAAGGCCCGGGCCGTTCCCAGAAACGCTCAGCGTGTAGCGAAAGCCGCGATCCGGTCGAGGAGACCGTTGAGGAAGCGCGGACTGTCGTCCGTCGACATCTCCTTGGCCAGCTCGACCGCCTCGGTGATCGCGACCGGGTCGTCGATCTCCGGCTCGTAGAGCAGCTCGTAGACCGCGATGCGGGCCAGGTTGCGGTCGACCGTCGGCATGCGGTCGATCGTCCAGCCCTCGGCGTAGCTGGCGATCAGCTCGTCGACGCGGTCCAGGTTCTTCGCGACACCCTCGATCAGGGTGACCGCGTAACCCAGGTGGTCGGGGTGCGGCTTGGCGATCCGGTCCAGGTAGGTGACGAGCACCTGACTCGGCGGCAGGTCACGCAGATCGGCCTCGAACAGGACGTCGAGCGCTCGCTTGCGTGCCTTGCGACGCGCGAGCCGATCCTTCTTGGGACCTTCGGCCATCAGCTGCGGCCGAGGTAGCGGCCGTCGCGGGTGTCGACCTTGATCTTCTCGCCGGTGGTGATGAAGAGCGGGACCTGGACGGTCGCGCCGGTCTCGACGGTGGCCGGCTTGGTGCCGCCGGTCGAGCGGTCGCCCTGCAGGCCCGGCTCGGTGTAGGTCACCTCGAGGAACACGCTGGTCGGCAGCTCGACGTAGAGCGGCACACCCTCGTGCGTGGCGACCACGGCCTCGGCCTCGGGCAGCAGGTAGTTGGCGTTCTCACCGACCGTGCCGCCGGACACGTGGATCTGGTCGTAGGTGTCCAGGTCCATGAAGACGAAGTCCTCACCGTCCTGGTAGAGGTACTGCATGGTGCGCTTGTCCACGGTCGCGGTCTCGACCTTGGTGCCCGCGTTGAAGGTCTTGTCGACGACCTTGCCGGACAGCACGTGCTTGAGCGTGGTTCGCACGAACGCGGGGCCCTTGCCCGGCTTGACGTGCTGGAACTCAACGACGGCCCACAGCTCCCCGTCGAGGTTGAGCACCATGCCGTTCTTCAGGTCGTTGGTGGAAGCCATGTTTGTCTAGAGCCCTGTCTGCCTTGATCTTGATACGTGCCGGTGACCGAACGAGTCTACCGGCGTGAACGTGCCCGGAGCGAATCGGGCCTACCGTGCGATGTGTTCCAAGGCAAGCCGGTATCCGTCGAAACCGAGACCCGCGATCACGCCGGTCGCGACCGCCGAGATCACCGAATGGTGCCGGAACTCCTCGCGGGTGTGGATGTTGGAGATGTGCACCTCGACCAGCTTGCCGCGCAGCATCGCGCAGGCGTCGCGCACCGCGTAGTTGTAGTGCGTCCAGGCGCCCGGGTTGAGCACCACGTCGGCGCCCTCGTCGGCGGCCTGGTAGAGCCACTCCAGCATCTGGTGCTCGGCGTTGGTCTGCCGGACCTCGACCGTGATGCCGAGGTCGTCGGCCACGGTCTGGCACATCTCGACCAGGTCCTTGTAGGTCGCCGAGCCATAGACGCCGGGCTCGCGCAGCCCCAGGCGGCCCAGGTTGGGCCCGTTCAGCACGTAGATCATCGGGCCACCGCCGCGTAGGCCCGCTCCAGCAGGGCCTCGTCGGGGCCGGCCAGGATGCCCGGTTTCGCCAGGCCGTCGAGGACCACGAAACGCAGGGTCGCGGCGCGCGCCTTCTTGTCGACGCGCATCGCGGGCAGCAGGTCGGCCCAGGCATCTGCCGCATATGACGTGGGCAGGCCCAGTGACTCCAGGATGTCGCGGTGCCGGTCGGCGGTGGCGTCGTCCAGCCGCCCGGTGAGCCGGCCCAGCTCGGCGGCGAAGACCAGGCCGACCGAGATCGCGTGCCCGTGTTTCCAGGTGTATCTCTCGCGGCGCTCGATCGCGTGCCCGAGGGTGTGCCCGTAGTTGAGGATCTCCCGCAGCCCGGACTCCTTCAGGTCGACGCTCACCACGTGCGCCTTCACCCGGACCTTGCGCTCGACCAGCTCGCGGAGCACGTCACCGCGCGGGTTCGCCGCCTCGGCCGGGTCGGCCTCGATCAGCGAGAGAATCTCCGGGTCGGCGATGAAGCCGCCCTTGACCACCTCGGCCAGGCCGGCCGCGATGTCCTCGGCGGGCAGGGTGTCCAGTGCGTCCAGATCGCAGAGCACGCCGGCCGGCGGGTGGAAGGCACCCACCAGGTTCTTGCCGGCGGCGATGTTGACCGCGGTCTTCCCGCCGACCGCGGCGTCGACCATGCCGGCCACCGACGTCGACACCGGCACCCAGCGCACTCCCCGCAGCCACGCGGCGGCCACATAGCCGGCCAGGTCGGTGGTCGCTCCACCCCCGACACCCACCACGACATCGGTCCGCGTGAAGCCGGCCGCCCCCAGCTCGTCCCAGCACCGGGCGGCGACCTCGATCGACTTGCCGGCCTCGGCGTCGGGCACCTCGATCGGCACCACCGTCGCGACCCCGGCCGCCTTGGCGACCGCCTCGGCCCGCTCGCGCAGCGTGGGTGGGTGCAGCACCGCCACCCGGGCGGCGCCCTCGATCAGCCCGGGGAGCTCGCCCTCCAGGCCGCGCCCGACGATCACGTCATATGGACGGTCACCCGTCACCGGAATCCGCGTCACCACGGCCGTCACCCTATCGGCGGCCCGGTGACAGCACGGTGACAACCCGGCTCAGTTCCATCCCGCGGACAGCACACGCCGCACGAGGGCCGGATGCACCAGCCGGGCCGGCGGGTCCAGCAGGCCGGTGACCCGCATGAACTGCTCCGCGACGGCGGCGTCCCGGGCGGCCGCGGCCTGCACCCGCCCGACCCAGGCGGTCATCGCCCGGCCCGCGAGGCTGCGGCGCCCGGGCACCTCGGGCAGCGCCAGGTCGGCGCCGATCGCCATCCGCCAGACCGGGTCGATCTCGCGGGCCGCCGCCCGGAAGTAGCGGCGGGCCAGCCCGGCCGGGCCCGCCGCGAGACTTCGCCGCAGGGCGACCGCCTGCAGGGCGGCCACCGTCATGCCCTGCCCGTAGACCGGGCTGAAGCTGCACAGCGCGTCCCCGATGACCAGCAGCCCGTCCGGGAAGCGGACCAGCTGCTCGTACCGGCGGCGGATGTAGGACGGATATCGGTGCAGCGCCACCGGGCTCACCGGTTCGGCGCGTTTGATCAGGTCCAGCGCGTCCGCGGGGGCCACCGAAGCGGCGAAGTCGAGGAAGCCCTCGTCGTCGGTGGGCGGGTGGTTCGCGGTGCCGATCCCGGCCAGGGTGAGCAGCCGGCGGCCGTCCTCGACGGCGAGCAGCATCATGCCGCGGGGGCGGCCCGGCACCGCGCCGACGGCCACCGCCTTCTCCAGCTCCGCGCCGGCCGGCAGGCGCAGCAGGCGGCTGGCGTAGCCGACCGAGATCTTGAACTCCTCCTCGGTCGGGCGCGGGTAGCCGAGCTTGTCCAGCCAGGCCGGCGTACGGGCGCCCCGCCCCATCGCGTCGACCACGAGGTCCGCGCCCAGATGCTCCTCCGCGCTGCCCGGGCGGCGGCTGACCACCCGGACCCCGGTGACCCGGTCCCCCTCGGTGACCAGGCCCGCCACGTCGCACCCGTCGCGCAGGGTGACTCCGGGCAGGGCGCGTACCCGGTCGCGGACGTGCCGTTCCAGGAACTCCCGGCCGGCCTGCACCACCGAGACGCCGATCGGCGCCTGCCGCAGCACGTGCCCGCCGAAGGTGAACCGGAAGTCGGCCAGCAGCTCGGCCCGGACCGCCCCGTCCTCGACGAGTTCCGCCTCGAAGCCGGGGAACAGCTCGCCGAGGATCTCGCAGCCGCGTGGCAGCAGCCCGTGCGCGTGCCGGCCCTGCGGCACCCCGCGCCGGCTCTCCACGCCCGGCTCCAGCTCGTCGCGCTCGACGACGGTCACCCGTTCGAAGGACTCCACCAGCACCCGGGCGGCGAGCAGGCCGGCCATGCCCGCGCCGAGCACCACCGCGTTCGTTCCGTTGATTCGCATGGGGTCACGCTGCGCGCCGCGGGTGTCCACCCGACAGGTCAATCGCTGGTCATTCGCCGTGCAGTTCGCGCTCCCACAGGTACGCCACCACGCGCTCGACAGCCCGGTCCCGATGCCGCCGGTAGGTGCTGAACGACAGGTGCAGCGCCTCGGCGGCCCGTTCCTGGGTGGCCGCCGGCCGCAGGAAGGTCCGGTCGAGCACGCGGTGCAGCCGGGGGTCGGGGCGCAGGCTCTCGGCGGCCGCATCGATCAGCTCGCGCAGCCGGTCCGCCCGGCCGCCGGTCAACCGGGACCGCAGCAGCGGGTTCTCCGCGAGCCGGTCGTCCGAGCGCAGGTCGCGCAGCGCCGCGCGGACGGCCGCCGCGAACTCCGGCTGGGACAGGACCAGGGCCTGCGGCGCCGTCGGGCCGGGTGCGGCACCGAGGTCCTGGCGCAGGGCGTTGTCCAGCCAGGCGTCCACTCCGGAGCCGCGCCAGTCGCGGGCGAAGACCGGGAAGGTCAGGTCGCCGACGGTGTAGTCGGCGGCCGAGGCGCGCGTGAAGTCCATGTAGGCGTAGACCGGGGCCCACTGCTCGGCGTCCTGGTAGAGGCCGAAGAACTCCCATGCCGTGGGGCCCCGGGAGAGGATCTCGCGGACGCCCCACGCGGCGGCCAGGACGCGTGACGCCGAGCGGTCGTGGTGATGCTCGCGGTCCAGCATGAATCGCCAGGCGACGACCTGTTCGCCGGTGCGGGGCGGCGCCTGGGCGGTGGCGTGCGCCCACATCGCGCGGGTGCCCGGATCGGCGTCCCGGTCGGCGGGGTCGGCGGTGTCCAGGCGCAGGCAGCCCGCGTACCCGATCGGCTCGCCGTCCGGGCCGCGGAAGACCCGGAACCGGCCGGGCTGCGCGTCCAGCCACCGGGCCAGGTGGGCGGCCTGCTCCGGGCCCTGCAGCCGGCCGGTCAGGGCGAGCAGCGCCGGCCGGTCGCCGGGCTGGAGGTCGTCGACATAGGCCTCGTCCACCCCGGCCCATCGGTAGAACGGGGCGATCAGCGGGTTGGCCCGGGTGGTGAAGAGCGCGTCCACGACCCGGCGGTGCTGCTCGCGTTCGTCCTCGGTCTGCCAGACCCGTTCGAAGGAGTGGTTGCGCACGGTCCGGTGCAGGGCGGCATAGCGCGCCGGGTCGCGCCAGCGCAGGTCCGCGTCGAGGGCGTCGCGCACCAGGTCGTGCGGTTGCAGGCCGCGCCGGGTCTCCTCGACGAAGGTGCGGGTGCGCAGCCAGTCGAACAGCTGCCCGGTGTCGTCCCCGCCGAGCACCGCCCGGAGCAGGTCCTCCGAGGTCACCCGGGCGTGCGCGGCCACCTCCAGGGCCTGCCGGTGGCGCGCGCCCGGCACGTCGTCGACGATCCGCTCGATCGCGGCACGCAGCACGTCCGGCACGTCGGTCCAGGACTCCGGCGCCGCGTCCGCCAGCAGCGACAACGTGAGCGGGTGCCCGTGCGTGATCTCGACGAGCCGGTCGTGCAGCTCCGGCTCGACCCCCTCGATCCGCAGGTAGGCGCGGGCGTCGGCCGGGGCGAGGTTGCGGACGGCGACCACCCGCAGCACGTCACGCCAGGCCGGGTCGGTGGTCCAGCGCGGCGAAGGCGGCTCCCGGCCGGCGAGCACCACCAGCACGTCAGCCGGCAGGGCCGGCAGCAGACGCTCACGGATCCAGGGGTCCAGCGGCGCCAGCGCCTCGTACGTGTCGAGCAGCAGCACCGGCCGATGGTCCGGGACGGTGAGCGCCGCTCGCAGTGCGGCCGGTGCCGGGTCCACCTCGGCGCCGTCCACCCGGACCGGTGTGGCGCCCTCGGCCACGGCGATCTCGGCGAACTCACCGAGCAGTGTGGTCTTGCCGATCCCTCCCGGACCGTGCAGGAAGAGCACCCGGGGCGGGTCGGCCAGCGCGGCCCGGAACAGCTCCAGCTCGGCGTCGCGCCCGACGAAGCGCCGACGGCGGGCCTGCCGCAACCGCGCCCCGAACGAGTCCACGATCCATTATGTCCGGAGCAGCGCGACGACCTCGGCCGTGATCTCCTCCGCGTCCCGGCCGTCGGTGGTGACCGTGTGCGCCGCCACCTCCAGGTAGAGCGGGCGCCGTTGCTCCAGCAGGTATTTCAGGGTGGCCCGCGGGTTGATCGCCAGCAGCGGGCGGCCCGCCCCGAGCCCGACCCGTTTGATCGCGTCGGTCAGTTCCACGGACAGGTAGACCACCGTCTGCGTGGCGAGCAGCTTCCGCGTACCGTCGTCGAGAATCGCACCGCCGCCGAGGGCGAGGACTCCGCCGAAGTCGCGCAGCGACGAGGCGACCACGTCGCGCTCCAGCTCGCGGAAGGCGGCCTCGCCGTCGTCGACGAAGATCTCCGGGATCGGCTTGCCGGCCCGCTCCTCGATGATCGTGTCGGTGTCGGCGAACGGGACGCCGAGGGTCGCGGCCACCGCGGCGCCGATGGTGGACTTGCCCGCGCCCATCACCCCGACCAGGACGGCGACCGGGGCCATCAGCGGATGACCAGCGCTTCCAGGTACGACGTCAGGTTGCGGCGGATCTCCGCGACCGAGTCGCCGCCGAACTTCTCGGTCGCCGCCTCGGCCAGGACCAGGGCGACCATCGCCTCGGCGACCACCGCGCCGGCCGGCACCGCGCAGACGTCGGAGCGCTGGTTGATCGCGGTGGCCGGCTCGCCGGTGATGATGTCGACGGTCTGCAGCGCCCGGTTCAGCGAGGAGATCGGCTTGAGGGCGGCGCGGACCCGCAGCGGCTCACCGTTGGTGATGCCGCCCTCCAGGCCACCGGCCCGGTCGGTGACCCGCTTGACGCCGTCCGGCGTCGGGACGATCTCGTCGTGGGCCACCGAGCCGCGCGAGCGCGCCTGGGTGAAGCCGTCGCCGATCTCGACACCCTTGACCGACTGGATCGACATGAGCGCGGTGGCGAGCCGGGCGTCGAGCTTGCGGTCCCACTGCACGTGTGAGCCGAGGCCCGGCGGAACGTTGTAGGCGAGGACCTCGACGATGCCGCCGAGGGTGTCCGCGTCCTGCTTGGCGGCGTCGACCTCGGCCACCATGCGGGCGCTGGCCTCCGGGTCGAGGCAGCGCAGCGGGTCCTCGTCGATACGGTCGAAGTCGTCGGGCGTGGGGACCAGGCCGGGCTTCGCGGCGACCGAGCCGAGCTCGATCACGTGCGAGACGATGTCGATCCCGAGCGCCTGCTTGATCAGTTTCTTGGCGACCACGCCGACGGCGACGCGGGCCGCGGTCTCCCGGGCGCTGGCCCGCTCCAGGATCGGGCGGGCGTCGGTGTGCCCGTACTTCTGCATGCCGGCCAGGTCGGCGTGGCCGGGCCGCGGGCGGGTGAGCGGGGCGTTGCGCGCCTGCGCGGCCAGCTCCTCGGCGTCCACCGGGTCGGCCGCCATCACGGTCTGCCACTTGGGCCACTCGGTGTTGCCCACCCGGATCGCCACCGGGCTGCCCAGCGTGACGCCGTGCCGGACACCGCCGATGACCTCGATCTCGTCCTGCTCGAACTTCATCCGGGCGCCGCGCCCGTAACCCAGGCGGCGGCGCACGAGGTCACGGGTGATGTCCGCACTCGTCACCTCCACCCCGGCGGGAACACCCTCCAGCAGCGCGACGAGAGCCGGTCCGTGCGATTCACCTGCGGTAAGCCAGCGCAACACGGCAACAGTTTGGCACGTCCGGCCGGGCGCCCGGTATGCGGGCAGCGGTGTCCCGCTCTCCGGGAGTCCCTGGTCACATGCGGCCGGGAAACAATCGTCATCGAAGTAAATTCGCGCCGTGACAGTGCGAACCGAGCCGGGGACGAACCGGGTGCTGCTGGTCGTCATCCTCGGGCTGATCACCACGATCGGGCCGCTGTCGCTGGACATGTACCTGCCGGCGCTGCCCGAGATCGCCCGTGACCTGGAGGTCTCCGCCGCCGAGGTGCAACTGTCGCTGACCTCCTGCCTGGTCGGCATGGCGGTGGGCCAGCTGCTGTTCGGGCCGCTCAGCGACAGGTGGGGGCGCCGGCGGCCGGTGATTCTCGGGCTCGCCGCGTACGCCGTACTGTCATTTTTGATCGCTCTGGCGCCGTCGGCGCCGGTCTTGACCGGCTTGCGTTTCCTGCAGGGTCTCGCCGGAGGCGCCGGCGTGGTGGTGGCGCGCGCGGTGGTCCGTGACGTCAGCTCCGGCGCCGCGGCCGCGAAGCTCTTCTCCAGCCTGACCCTGGTCTTCGGCCTGGCGCCGATCGCGGCGCCCAGCCTGGGCAGCCTGGTGCTGGGGCTGACCTCCTGGCACGGCGTCTTCGTCGCGCTGGGCGTCATCGCGGTGCTGCTCACCGTGCTGGTCGCGGTGGGGCTTCCGGAGACGCTGCCGCAGCAGCGGCGCAGCAGCGGCGGGCTGGGCACGATCGCGCGCACGGCGCGCGCTCTCTTCACCGACCGGATCTTCCTGGGGTACGCGCTCGCGCAGTCCTTCACCTTCGCGGCGCTGTTCGCCTACATCTCCGGGTCGTCGTTCGTCCTGCAGGACGGGTACGGGCTGTCGCCCACCACCTACAGCCTGCTCTTCGGGGTGAACGCGGTCGGCCTGATCATCCTGAGCCAGGCGAACAACCTGCTGCTGAACCGCTGGAGCCTGCGCCGGCTGATGTTCCTGGGCCTGGGCGTGCAGTCGACGGCAGGCGTGCTCGCCCTCGCCGGTGCTGTGGCGGGGAACCTGATGATCCTCGCGGCCGGCCTCTTCCTGCTGGTCGGGGCGATCGCGATCATCCAGCCGAACACGGCGGCGCTGGCGCTCGACCGGTACCCAGAACGCGCCGGGGCGGCGGCCGCGCTGCTCGGCGGCGTCCAGTCGGTCATCGCGTCGGCGGCCGCGCCGCTGGCCGGGCTGGGTGATCCCGGCCAGGGCGTGCCGATGAGCATCGTGATCCTCGGCTTCGCCGCGGCGGCCCTGCTGAGCGTGGTGATCAGCGGTTTCGGACAGCTTCGTCCAGGGCGGCCCGCATGGCTTCCTCGGGGGCCTCGGCCACCCCGGTGAACTGCTCGAACTGGCCCAGCGCCTGAGCCAGCAGCAGGTCCAGCCCGGAGAAGACGGGCACCTGCTGCGCGGTCGCCGCAGTCGCCAGCGGCGTCGGCCACGGGTCGTAGAGAGCGTCGAAGAAGACGCTCCCGGCCCGCCACTTCACCTGGTCGGCGAGGTGGTCGGCGGCGCCTTTCGGCACCGTGGCGACGACCGCGTCGGCCTCGAAGGCGCTCACCGCGTCGTCCCAGGCGACGCCCTCCAGCCGGAGGCCGAGGGCGACCGCGACCGGCTCCAGCTCCTCGCGGGCCTCGGGCCGGCGGGTCACCACGGTGACCGTCTCCGCGCCCAGCTCCGCGGCGGCCGCGAGCGCGGCCCGCGCGGTGCCGCCGCCACCGAGCACGGTGATCCGCGGGGGCGCCTCCTTCTTGGCGTGCCGGCCGCGGCTGACGCCGAGCCCGGCCTCGCGCAGCACCCGGACCATGCCGCCGACGTCGGTGTTGTCGGCGTGCCAGGCGCCGTCCTCCTGCCGCACCAGCGTGTTCGCGACGCCCGCGGCGATCGCCACCGGCGACGCGACGTCGGCGATCCGCAGCGCGGCTTCCTTGAGCGGCATGGTGAGCGACAGGCCGGCCCACTCCGGGCCGAGCCCGGCCACCAGGTCGGGCAGCTCGGACTCGGCGCACTCGAGCGTCTCGTAGGTCCAGCCGGTGAGGCCGGCGGCAGCGAACCCGGCATTGTGGATCACTGGGGAGAGCGAGTGGGCGATCGGCTTACCGCACACCGCGGCCTTACGGCCGCGGGACGTGGTCTCGTCTTGGCTCTGCACGCGCCCACTCTACGGCGCGGTGTCGCGCCGCCCTCCAGCCCCTGTCAGCTGTCCGACGCTGCCGTCAGCACAGCGGGATGCCGTTGCGGCACGCCTCCTGGATGTTGCGGTCGTGCTCCTCGTTGGTCACCGCGAACTTGGACTTCTTGGTCTTCGGGTCGACCGCCACGAAGAACAGCCACGGTCCGGCCGGCGGGTTCAGGGCACCGGCCAGCGCGGCGCGCCCCGGGCTGTTGATCGGACCGATCGGCAGACCCTTCACAACCTCCGTGTTGTACGGGTTCTTCGGGTCCTCCATCTCCTTCGCGAGGAGCTGACCGGAGTGCTTCGGGTCCTTGCCGTTGAGTTCCAGCCAGTAGTTCGTGGTCACGTCGAACTGCAGCGGGATCTTCTCCTTGTAGGCCCGGTTGTAGGCCACCCGGGAGATCTTCGGCAGGTCCTCGGCGATGCCCGCCTCCGCCTGCGACAGCGACGCCACGATCAGCGCCTCGTACGGCGAGACGGCCAGCTTCTTCTGCACCCCGTCGGCGAACTCCAGCTCACCGCTGACGGTGAGGAAGTGCTCGACCATGGTCTTGAGGATCTGCGAGGCGTTCGCCTTCGGGTCGAACTCGTAGGTGTCCGGGAAGAGGAAGCCCTCCACGGTCTTGGAGACCTTCTTGCCGTCGGTGCGGTTGAACCACCAGTCCGGGATGCCGAGCGCCTCGGGGTCCTTGGCGGCCGCCGCGAAGTCGGCCGCGGGGATGCCGGTCGCCTTGGCGAGCAGCTCGTAGGTCTTCTTGGCGGACGTGCCCTCGGGGATCGTGACACCCTTGGCGACCCGCGCCTTCGGGTCGAGCAGCAGGGTCACCGCGTCCTTGGCCGCCATCTGCTTGCGCAGGTTGTACGTCCCCGACTGGATGTTCTTGCTGCGTGGCTCTTCCTCAGCCGCGTTGGTGAAGGCTTTCGTGCTCTTCACGACGTCGACCTTGACGAGCTCGTTGCCGATCTCGGTGAGCGACGCGTTCTTCGCCACCGTGACCTGCACCGGATCGGAGCCTGGGCCGTCGTAGTCGGCGGCGACGAAGAAGCCGCGAACCTTGGTGTAGCCGAAGTAGACACCGCCTCCGAGGGCGGCCAGCAGAACGAAGGTCAGCGCGAACGCGACCGCCGACCGGCCGCCACCCTTCTTCGCCCGATGGCGCCGCGGTCTACTCCGCTCGGCGTCCTCATCGAACGCCACATCCAGCTCGTCGATCATGTCGTCTGCCTCCGCGGTTCACCGCTCGACGACCGCGATCCCACCTGCCCCCTTACGGGCAGTGACCGCGATCGCCCTTCTCCCCGTCGGCCAGGACTGCACCCGGCACTGACGCGCACCATACCCACATCGATGGCCTGCCGCCCACCCCCGCCACCGTGTGATCGCCGATCGATCACTCTGCGTCGCGAGCACTCTGCTCAACGTTCCTGGGTTGCCCACGAAACGCCGTCAGCAGATCGGAATGCCGTTCTTGCACGCTTTTTGAATGTTGCGCCGATGGTCGTCGTAGGTCTCGCCGTACGCCATGGCACCCTTCTCGTTCACCGTGACGAAGAAGTAGTTCTTGCTCTTCGCCGGGTTCATCGCACCCCGGAGAGCCACATCGCCGGGATTGCTGATCGGACCGACCGTCATCCCCTTGACGTCGTAGTTGTACGGGTTCTTCGGGTCGTGCAGCTCCGACTCGAGCAGCTTGTCGGACGACTTGGCCTCCTTGCCGCTCAACCGGAGCCAGTAGTTGACCGTACTGTCCAACTGGAGGCATTCGCAGGGAAAGTTACCGGTGTAGGCGCGGTTGTAGAGCACCCGGGCCACCGGCCCCATGTCCTCGTCGAGCAGCGCCTCGACCTGCGCGATCGACGCCGCCACGAGCGCCTCGTACGGCGAGATCTTGAGCTTGGCGGCCACCGTCTCCGGGAACTTGATCTCGGCCATCTCGGCGTTGAAGTTCTTGATGATCAGCTTCAGGACGTCCGTCGCGGTGGCGTCCTTGGGCAGCTCGTAGGTCGCCGGGTACAGGAAGCCCTCGATGTTGGTCTTGTCGACCTTCTTGCCGTCGGTCCGCTTGAACCACAGCGCCGGCACGCCGAGCTTCTGCGGCTCCTTGCCGGCCGCCTTGAACTCGTCCACCGCGATGCCGGTCGCCTTGGCGAGCCGCTCGTAGACCTGGAGGTAGGTGAGCCCTTCGGGGAGCGTGACCTTGTTGACCTTCTTGTTCTTCAGGTCCAGCAGCATGAGGACCGCGTCGCTGGCCTTCATCTCCTTGCGCAGGACGTACGATCCGACCTGAATGTTCTTGCTGTCGGTATTGTCCTTTGCAGCGTCGACGAACGCCGCGGCGCTCTTCACCACGCCCGCCTTCTCCAGAGCGCCGGCGATCTCGGTGGCGGAATCACCCTCGCCGACCTCGACGACCGCCTCACCCGTACCCGGGCCGGCGTAATCCGCCGCGCCGAAGAGCTGCTGGTAGCCGAACCAGGCGCCACCGCCCACAACACCGAAGAGCATCAGCGCCAGGGCGACGGCCACGAGGCTCCGGCCCGGCCCCTCAGGTTTGCGATGCCGCCACCGGCCCCGGTCCACACCCTCGAACGCGAAACCTACCTCGTCGCTCAACTACTCCCGCCTCCGCTGCGCGTTCAGCCAGCTCTGCAGGATCTCGACGGCGGCCGCCTGATCGACGACGGCACGCTGGCGCTTGCCCCGGACGCCCCGCTCGGACAGCCGGCGGCTGGCAACCACGGTGGACATGCGCTCGTCGGAGAGCACCACCGCGATCGGCGCGATCACCGGGGTGAGCCGCTGCACGTACGCCCGGATGTGGCCGGCCGCCACACCCTCCCGCCCGCTCAGGTCCACCGGCAGCCCCACCACGAGCTCGACCGCCTCGTGCTCGGCGGCCAGCCGGGCCAGCTCCAGCATGTCCTTCGGGGTGCCGTCCTCCCCGGTCTCCCGGTCGCGCGGCACGGTCGCCACCGGACTGGCCAGAATGCCGTCCGGGTCGCACTTCGCGACACCGATCCGCACCTGTCCCACGTCCACACCGAGGCGCACGCCCCGGGCGAAGCCTTGCGTCACGGAGGCCCACCTTTCAAGATCCGACGCGTAGAGTAGTCGTCGATCACCCAATATTGCTATCCGCACAGCGTGGCGGTTGTTGCACACAGAGCGGCCCCGTCACCAAGTGTGACGGGGCCGCTGCTGAAACAGAGTGGTTACGCGGCGTCCGCCACGGCCTGCTCGACCGCGGCCAGCAGGCGCGGCGCCTCCGCAGCCGGCAGGCCGCCACCCTGCGCGAGGTCGGCGTTGCCGCCGCCCCGGCCGGACAGCGCACCCTTGACCAGGTCCGCCGCGGACAGGCCGCGGCTCTTCGCCGCGGCGTTGAGCGCCACGATCAGCGACGCCTTGCCATTGGCGCGGGCGGCCACCGCCACCACCGCCGGGCGCGCGGCGTCGATCTTGCCGCGGATCTCCTGCGCGAGAGTACGGACGTCGTTGCCGGCCGCCCCCTCGGGCGCCTCGGTGCCCACGAACGCCACACCGCGCAGGTCCTTCGCCTGGTCCGCGAGAGCGCCCGCACCGCCGAGCACCATCTGCGCCCGCAGCTTCTCCAGCTCCTTCTCCGCGTCGCGCAGCGCCGTCACGGTCTGCTCGACCCGGTCCGCCACCTGGTCGCCGGGGACCCGGAACAGCTCGGCGAGCCGGGACACCAGCAGGTGCTCCTTCGCCAGGAAGCCGAACGCGTCGATGCCGACGAGCGCCTCGACCCGGCGGACACCGGAGCCGATCGACGCCTCGTTGAGGATCTTCACGAGACCGAGCTGGCCGGAGCGCGCCACGTGCGTGCCGCCGCAGAGCTCACGCGCGTAGTCACCGACCTCAACCACGCGGACCTCATCGCCGTACTTCTCACCGAAGAGCGCCATCGCGCCGAGCCGGCGCGCTTCCTCCTGGGAGGTGATGAACGCGTGCACCTCGAGGTCACGCAGCAGCACCTCGTTGATCTGCTGCTCGACGTCGAACAGCACCGACGGGTTGACCGCGCCCGGGGTGTGGAAGTCGAACCGCAGCCGGCCCGGCGCGTTCAGCGAGCCCGCCTGGGTCGCCGACTCGCCGAGGAAGTTGCGCATCGTCTGGTGCACCAGGTGCGTCGCGGTGTGAGAGCGGGAGATCGCCTTGCGCCGGTCGATGTCGATCTCGGCGTAGCCGGTCTCGCCGGCGCGCACCTCACCGCGGACGACCCGCGCCTTGTGCACGATCAGGCCCGGGATCGGCTGCTGCACGTCGACGACCTCGAGCCGGCCACCGCCCACGTTGATCAGGCCGGTGTCGGCCTGCTGGCCACCACCCTCGGCATAGAACGGGGTGGTGTCGAGGACCAGCTCGACGAAGTCACCCTCGCCGGCCACCTCGATCCGGCCCTGGTCACCGATCAGCGCCCGGACCCGCGACTCGCGGGTGACCTCCTGGTAGCCGGTGAACTCGACCGGACCGCCCGCGTCCAGCGCGCCCCGGTAGGCGCTCAGGTCCGCGTGGCCGGTCTTGCGCGCCGCCGCGTCCGCCTTCGCCCGGGCCCGCTGGTCCGCCATCAGCCGGCGGAAACCCTCCTGGTCGACCTGCAGGCCCTGCTCCTGCGCGATCTCCAGGGTCAGGTCGATCGGGAAACCGTACGTGTCGTGCAGCTGGAACGCCTTGTCACCCGACAGCTGCCCGCCACCCGACTTCTTGGTGTCGGTGATCGCGGTGTCCAGGATCGTGGTGCCCGCGCGCAGCGTGGAGAGGAACGCGTCCTCCTCCGCGTACGCGTACGTGGAGATCCGGCCGAACTCCTCGGCCAGCTCCGGGTAGGACGGGGACATGCAGTCGCGCGCGATCGGCAGCAGGATCGGCAGCGCCGGCTCCTGCCAGCCGAGCAGGCGGATCGAGCGGATCGCCCGGCGCATGATCCGGCGCAGCACGTAGCCGCGGCCCTCGTTGGACGGCACGACACCGTCGCCGATCAGCATCAGCGCGGTGCGCACGTGGTCGGCGATGACCCGCAGGCGTACGTCATCGGGGTGGGACTGGTTCGCCGCGTGACCGGAGTGCGCGCCGTACTGCTTGCCGGTCATCTCCGCGGCCCTCGCCAGGATCGGCCGGACCTCGTCGATCTCGTAGAGGTTGTCGACGCCCTGCAGGATCGACGCGATGCGCTCCAGGCCCATGCCGGTGTCGATGTTCTGCTTCGGCAGGTCACCGACGATCGTGAACTCTTCCTTCGACTTCACGTCGGTGATCTCGTGCTGCATGAAGACCAGGTTCCAGAACTCCAGGTACCGGTCCTCGTCGACCTCCGGGCCGCCCTCCTTGCCGTAGGCGGGGCCGCGGTCGTAGTAGAGCTCCGAGCACGGGCCCGCCGGGCCGGGGATGCCCATCGACCAGAAGTTGTCCTTCTTGCCGCGGCGCACGATCCGCTCGGCCGGCAGACCGGTCTGCTTCCAGATCTCGATCGCCTCGTCGTCGTCCAGGTAGACGGTCGCCCAGATCTTCTCCGGGTCGAGACCGAAGCCGCCCTGCTCGACCGGCTTGGTGGACAGCTCCCACGCCAGCGGGATCGCGCCCGCCTTGAAATAGTCGCCGAACGAGAAGTTGCCGTTCATCTGGAAGAACGTGCCGTGCCGGCTGGTCTTGCCGACCTCGTCGATGTCCGGGGTGCGGATGCACTTCTGCACGCTCGCCGCCCGGTCGTAGGGCGGGGTGCGCTGGCCCAGGAAGAACGGCACGAACTGCACCATGCCGGCGTTGATGAACAGCAGGTTCGGGTCGTCGATGGCCGGCAGCGGGGCACTCGGGACCACCGTGTGCCCGTTCGCCTCGAAATGCGCCAGGAAGCGCCGCTTGACTTCCGCCGTCTTCATCGAATCCCCTCCTGCGAGCCGGGCCCCGCGTCCTCGCGAAGCTCGGCGAACTTGTCCTCGTACAGCTCCCCCGCGGCGAACGCCTCGTGGATCTGCTGCTCCCGCTCGGCCATGCCGTCGCGGACGTCATCCACGAAGCTACGCAGCGATTCGACGAGCCCGCCAGCGGATTCCGACAGTGAGGTGGCGATCCCACTCGGGGTGAACTCGTTGGCCTTCTGGTTGAGCTTGCGGACGACGATGGCGCCGACGGCCAGGCCGACGCCGAGCCAGAGCAGGCGTTTCATGACGGATCTCCCCTTGCGGCTCAGCGACCGGCCTTGCGGCGCTGCTTGATGGCGGCACGGACCTCACGCTCGTCCTCGGCGTGGCGGCGCGCGGCGGCCGCCTTACGCAGCCCGTACCCGAAAGAGGCGACCTTGACCAGCGGGTTGGCCGCGGCGGCGGAGACAACCGTGACCAGGTTGGCGACGTTGGCCGTGATGTTCTGGGCGTGCTCGGTCATCGTGTCGACCTTGGCCAGCTGAATGTTGACGCCGTCCAAAGAGACCTGGACCTGACCGAGAGCGGTGTTCACGTTCTCCACCGTGGTGTTCACGTTGGTGAGCAGCGGGCCGGTCCGGTCCACCACGTCGTTGATCGCGCGCGTGGCGGCATCCACGGTGCGGCCCAGCTTCAGGATCGGCACGGCGAGCACGAGCACGAGCATGCCGAAAGCACCCGCCGCGATCAGACCTGCGATTTCTCCGGCTTCCATGTGGCGCGTCTCCTATTCGGGTGGTCACGGGTTCGGCGGGACAACTAGCAGACCCTACCGTCCGTGACCACCACGCGCGTCACGACGCCTCGGGTGTCGGCTCCAAGAGGGGTGAGTCCGGCGGCAAGGTCGGGTCCGGAGTGACCCCGACCGGGCCGGGCGCCTGGTCGGTCTTGCCCCGCTCGTCGGTGATCGTGTTCCGCACCTTGATGTTGACCGTCGATCCGACACACTGCTCGGCGGTGGCCGCTTCCGGGTTTCCGGCCTCCGGCAGGGCCTGCTCCACCGCGCAGCCCGGCAGGCTCACATAGAGATCCAGAGTGAACTCGTCACGCTGCCAGCAGCTGTAGGCGCCCTCGTCCGGGTTGACCGGCGTCTCCGGGCACTCGGCGACCTTCCACTGCTTCCAGCCGGCCTCGGCCAGCGCCGTGGTGTAGGCCTTCGAGGTGTCCGCGAACGGCTTCTCCGACTCGGCGATCCGCTCCCGGAACCGGCAGTCCAGGAAACACCAGCGGCTGCCGCTGCCCTGATCCTCGACCTTCGTGGCGGCCCAGGCCGGAACCTTCAGGTCGTCCAGCGACGAGAAGACCGGGTCGCTGGTCAGCGCCCGGATCCCGAAGATCGCCGGCAGGACCAGCAGCACCAGCGCGGCCAGCGACATCAGGGTGACCTGCCGCAGCTGCCGCTCGCTGCGCATCTTCTGCCGCAGCTCGGCGCCGGCGCCGCGCAGACCGCTTTCGCGGTCACCCGATCGGGGTACGCCTACCGCACCGCTCCGCGCGTCATCGACGCCTGCCGTGGCGCGGCCGGGCGCGAGCCCGTCGCCGGCACCGGCGGGCGGGGGGACGGAGGCGCGGCCGGGCATCCCGGGTCCGCTGTCCGCGTCCGGGCTCACTGCGGCGCGCCCACCTGCGGGGGCGCCCATGTCCATGGCCAAGCCCTGAGCAGGGCCGCCGTCCATGCCTACCTTGGCGCGGCCGCCCGGGGCCGTGCCCGTCCCGCTCTCAGCGCCCACCGCGGCGCGGCCACCGGCGGCTGCGCCCATCCCGCCGTCGGCGCCCACCACGGCGCGACCGCCAGCAGCTGCACCCATCCCGCCGTCAGCGCCCACCACGGCGCGACCGCCAGCAGCTGCACCCATCCCGCCGTCAGCGCCCACCACGGCGCGCCCACCAGCAGCTGCACCCATCCCGCCGTCAGCGCCCACCACGGCGCGGCCGGCTCCGCCGCGTCCTCGCGCCGGTCCGTCAGCGCCCTGGCCATCGGCGTCCACGACGGCGCGTCCAGCGCCGCCACGGCCACGCGCCGGGCCACCGTCGGGGCTCGCCAGCGGGCCGGTGCCCATGCCGACCGGGCCGTGCCCACCCTGCCCACGAGCCAGGCCGTCAGCACCATGATCAGCGTCATCCGAGCCGACAACCGCACGGCCACCACGACCGCGCGCCGGGCCACCGTCCAGGCCTGGGACCGGGCCATGCCCACCCTGACCACGAATCGGGCCGTCAGCATCGAGATCGGCACCGTCCGGGCCGACGACCGCACGGCCACCACGGCTGCGCGCCGGACCACTGTCCGGGCCCGCCTGCGGACCGGCACCCATCCCCTGAACCGGGCCACGCCCACCCTGCCCACGAACCGGGAGGCCAGAGCCGGCGTCCGGGCCCACAACCGCGCGGCCACCACGCGCCGCACCGCCATCCGGGCCGGCAGCCATGCCCTGAGGAGCGGTGCCGTCCGGAAGATGCCGGAGATCATGTCGGCGGCGCCGGCGAACGCCAGACAGAACAGGGTCAGCCAGAGCGTGCCGGACAGGCCCACGCCGATGATG
>NZ_JBEZZB010000112.1:0-35478 GCF_040638955.1 Actinoplanes sp. NPDC024001 | reverse complement strand
CTGGCCGGCACCGTCGTGCAGGGCACGGTGCGCAACCCGCTCGCCGAGCCGGGCGTCCTCGGCATCACCGCCGGCGCCGGCCTCGGCGCGGTGATCGTGGTGACCTCCGGCGTGCCCGGCGGCCGTCCCACCCTGATCGGCACGGCCGTCGCGGCGGGGCTCGCCACCTTCGCCCTGATCGCGCTGCTGACCTGGCGCGGTGGGCTGCTGCCGGACCGTTTCCTGCTGATCGGCATCGGCTGCGGCTACGCGCTCAGCGACATCAGCACCTTCCTGCTGCTGCGCACCGATCCGTGGGACACCCCGCGCATCCTCACCTGGCTCTCGGGTACGACCTACGGACGCTCCTTCGACGATGTGCTGCCGGTCGCCCTCGTGCTGCTCGCCGCGACGCCCGTGGTGCTGGGCCTGCGCCGCGAACTGGACCTGCTGGCGATCGACGAGGACACCCCGCGCATCTTCGGCGTCCGCAGCGACGGCACCCGGCTCGCCCTGCTGAGCGTCGCGGCGGTGGTGGCGGCGGTGAGCGTGATCGCGGTCGGGGTGGTCGGCTTCGCCGGGCTGGTCGCCCCGCACCTGGCCCGCCGCCTCGTCGGCGTCCGGCACGCGCGGGTCGTCCCGGTCGCCATGCTGATCGGCGCCGTGCTCGTCGGTGTCGCCGACACGCTCGGCCGCACGCTCATCGCCCCGTCGCAGATCCCCGCCGGGCTCATGATGGCGCTGGTGGGCGCTCCGTACTTCGTGTGGCTGCTGCGTGCCGCAGAAAGTCGCCGATGAGCGTGCTGACCAGCTCCGGCCGCTCGGCGACCAGGTGGTGCGAGGTGCCCGGCACGATGCACAGCTGCGCGCCGGGGATCGAGGCGGCGATGAGCAGGCTGTGGTCGGGCCGGATCGTGTCGCGGTCGCCGGACATGATCAGCACCGGAGCCGCGATCCGGGCCAGCCGGCCCGGATCGATGCGCGGCTCGCTCGTCCAGAGACGGAAGAGCTTCGCGAGTACGACGTCCGCGTGCGCCGGCCCGTCCGGTGACAGGCGCTCGTAGTGCATCCGCTCGACGTCCGGTCGCGGTTCCGGCGACGCCGCGGGCGCGCTGAGCACCGTCCCGGCGGAGTCGGTGAACGCCGACGGATCGAGGTTCGCGCTGATCGCGGTCAGTGAGCGCACCCGCTCCGGGTGGTCGAGGGCGAGCAGCAGCCCGATGATCGCGCCGTCGCTGTAGCCGACGAGATGCGCCGAGGCGAGGCCGACGGCGTCGAGGTACGCCAGGGTGTCGGCGACGCCACGGGCGTACCCGTACTCCTCGTCGATGTCGGCGGAGCGGCCGTGGCCGGGACGCTCGAACGCGTACACCCGGTGATCGGGCACCAGCGCGTCGGCCTGCGCCCGCAGTGACTCCAGGGAGCAGAAGCCGCCGTGCAGGAACAGGACGGGCTCGCCCGCACCGGCGATCTCCGAGTACAGGTCGACGCCGCCGATCCGCAGATAGGTCACCCGGCCCAGCCTAGTGTCAGGTCACGGCGCCGCTCACGGTGACGAACGAGTGGGCCGGCAGGTGCGCCCGCAGCTTCCCGCCGGTCAGCGTCACCCCGTCGTACGGGCGCGGCGCCACCACCGACGGCGACTGCGGCGTGTTGTGGTCCTGCACCGCCCCGGACGTCAGGATCAGCGCCTCGACCGCCTCGACGGTCCCGCCGCGCAGATCGATCTCCACGTCGGCGGCCGCGGTGGCATCGAGGTTCGACAGCGAGACGAGCAGCCGGCCGTCCTTGCGGCTGGCCGAGGCCGAGACGGTGGTCAGCGTCGCCGCACCGACCGGGCGTGACGGCAGCGGGCCGCGGAAGTCCACCCGCAGCGACGTCGCGTCCTGGTGGCCCCGGTTCATCCGGAAGACGTGGTAGGTCGGGGTGAGGACCATGGCCTGCGAGTCCGGATCGGTGAGGATCATGGCCTGCAGCACGTTGACGGTCTGTGCGATGTTGGCCATCACCAGCCGGTCGGCGTGCCGGTGGAAGACGTCGAAGTGGGTGCTCGCCACCAGCGCGTCGCGCAGCGTGTTCTGCTGGTAGAGGAAGCCCGGATTGGTGCCGGGCTCCACGTCGAACCAGGTGCCCCACTCGTCCAGGACCAGGCCGACGCTGCGGTTGGGGTCGTAGCAGTCCATCACCGCCGCGTGCCCGGCGAGCAGTTGCTCGATGCGCGCCGCGGCCACCATGGTCGTGTAGTACTCGCCGGTGTCGAAGACCGTGGCCGACCCCTTGTTCTCCCAGGTCGGCCCGGTGACCGTGTAGTAGTGCACGGACAGCGCGTGGTAGGCCGTGCTCTGGACGCGCTGGCAGCCCAGGTGCCCGACCTGCTTCATCAGCGTCTCGGTCCACCCGTAGTCGTCGCTGTTGGCGCCGGCGGCGATCTTGTAGAGCCGGTTGTCGCCGTAGTCGCGGCAGTAGGTGCCGTAGCGGCGGGCCTCCTGCGCGTAGTGCTCGGCGGTCATGTTGCCCCCGCAGCCCCACGTCTCGTTGCCCAGGCCCCAGAACCTGACCTTCCACGGTTCGTCGCGGCCGTTGGCCTTGCGCAGGCGGGCCATCGGCGAGTCGCCGTCGCGGGTCAGGTACTCGACCCACTCGCTCATCTCGCGCACGGTGCCGGAGCCGACGTTGCCGCTGATGTACGGCTCCGCGCCGAGCAGCTCGCACAGCGCCATGAACTCGTGGGTGCCGAAGTGGTTGTTCTCCTCGACCCCGCCCCAGTGGGTGTTGACCATGACGGGCCGCTGGTCCTTCGGCCCGATGCCGTCCTGCCAGTGGTACTCGTCGGCGAAGCAGCCGCCCGGCCAGCGCAGGTTCGGGATGTTCAGCTCGCGCAGCGCTTCGACGACGTCGAGGCGGATGCCGCCCTCGTTCGGGATGCCGGAGTCCTCGCCGACGTAGAAACCGCCGTAGATGCAGCGGCCCAGGTGCTCGGCGAAGTGCCCGTAGACGTGCCGGTTGATCCGTGGGCCGTCGAGGTCCACGTTGATGACGGCTTCGATGCTCATCGGGTGCCCTCCCCGAGCGTCGTCGTTGCCTCGCCGTGCCCGGTGACGGCGACGGTGGCCGTGCGGCCGGCGCAGCGCAGCTGGTAGTCGCCGAGGAAACCGCGGACCGTGACACGCCCGGCGTCATCGGTTCGCAGCGTGGTGGGCGACAGCCACCACTCCTGCTTCACCAGGCGCCGCAGCGCGTCGTACCCGGGTTTCGGGGTGCCGTCGGTGCGGACCAGGCCGGCCGGGGCGCCGAGCCAGGCGCCCTCGTCGAACAGCCCCCAGTAGGTGATCGCCTGGACCGAGGGGTGCGAGAGCAGGGTGCGGTAGTGCCGGACGATCTCGTCGGCCTGGCGCTGCTCGCCGTCGGGCGTGGAGGGCCAGGACGGGATCTGGTAGTCGTTCAGGTCGTCGATCTCCGGCGGCATCACGTCGCCGGAGACGAGGGTGGTCTCGGTCATGTGGATCGGCAGGCCGTAACGGGAGAACCGGTCGAGGACCTCGAGGGTCTTCTCCTCGCCCCAGTAGCCCTGGTGCATGTGGCTCTGCAGGCCGAGCGCGTCGACCCGGATGCCGGCCTCCAGGACGCCTTCGATGAGGCATTCGTACGCCGTGGACATGTCGAAGTCGTTGAGGATCAGCGTCGCCGTGGGGTCGGTAGCGCGCGCCTCCTCGAACGCGAGCCGGACGGTCGCTATCCGGCCGCGTTCCCGGGCCAGCCGGGTGATCGCGTTGCGCTGCGGCTCGTTGCGGAACACCGGCATGATCACCGACTCGTTGATCGCGTCCCAGGTGCGCACGACGTCGGCGAAGTCGGCCACCTCGCGCCGGATCCGCGCCCGCACCGTCGCCTCCACCTCGGCGGTGGGCAGCTCGCGCAGCCAGTCGGGGGCCAGGGTGTGCCACAGCAGCGGGTGTCCCTTGACCCGGCAGCCGCGGGCGGCGAACCACTGCGCGGCCCGGCGCAGCCGGGTGGTGGCGGGCCGGCCGGGCAGTGGCTCGAAGTCGCTCCAGTAGAACGGCAGGGTCGCCGTGTTGAAGACGTCCAACCACAGATCGGCCATCCGCGCGGCCCGCTCCGGCGGGACCTCCTCGTTGGCCACCGGCACGAAGTCGAAGCCGATGTTGCCGAACGAGAAGGCGTGGGTGCGCTGCTCGACGGTGACCTCGCGGTCCCGTAGGGGCTGTCCGTCATCGTCGAGGACCGTCACCACGACGTCGCCGTAACGGTGACCAAGTTGAACCGCCGTCAATTCCTGCCTCCTGTCGCCGGTCGTAGCGTAGGGAGCGGATCAGCCCGAGGTCCAGCGAAACTTCCAAAAATTCGCGACATTTTCCGGCTGTGAGCGTCCGAGGTTGTGAGCGCTATCAAGCACGCAGGATGCTGATCAGCACACGCTGCGTGCGACGACCGTTACCTACGTGTTACAGGAGCGGTCGCGCCGACATCTTGACAGCCCCATCAAGCCGTCCCTAGCTTGAGCGCCATCTTCCGGAAATACTCCGAAACTTTCGCTACCGAGAGGTGGGGCCTCATGGCACCTAAGAAGACCCTCGCCATGGCAGCCGTGGTGGCGCTGAGCGCCATGAGCCTGGCCGCCTGTGGCGGCGACGACGACGGCGGCTCGGACTCGGGCGGCAACGTCACCATGCAGTTCTGGCACAACGCCACAACCGGTCCCGGCAAGGCGTTCTGGGACAAGACGGTCGCCGACTTCCAGACCGCCCACCCGAACGTCAAGATCAAGATTCAGCAGGTGCAGAACGAGGACCTCGACGGCAAGCTGCAGACCGCACTGAACTCCGGCTCCGCGCCCGACATCTTCCTGCAGCGCGGCGGCGGCAAGATGGCCGCGATGGTCGAGGCCGGCCAGCTCAAGGACATCACCGGCGACATCACCGCCGAGACCAAGGCAGCGGTCGGTCCCGCCCTGCAGACCGGTCAGGTCGACGGCAAGTCCTACGCCGTACCCGTCTCGATCCTTCCCGGCGGTTTCTGGTACAGCAAGAACCTGTTCCAGAAGGCCGGCATCACCGCCCCGCCGACCACCCTGGAAGAGCTCAACGCCGCGGTCACCAAGCTCAAGGCCATCAACGCGCCGATCGCCCTCGGCGGCAAGGACGCCTGGCCGGCCGCACACTGGTACTACTTCTTCGCGCTGCGCGCCTGCAGCCAGGCCTCCCTCGACGCCGCCGCCAAGGACAAGAACTTCGGCGACGCCTGCTGGACCAAGGCCGGCAACGACCTGAAGGCCTTCGCCGACACCAAGCCGTTCAACGACGGCTTCCTGACCACCTCCGCACAGCAGGGCGCCGGCAGCTCGGCCGGCCTGGTGGCCAACTACAAGGCCAGCATGGAACTCATGGGCGCCTGGGACCCGGGCGTCATCGCCTCCCTCACCAAGGACACCAAGCCGCTACCCGACCTGGGCTTCTTCCCCTTCCCCGCGGTCCCCGGCGGCCAGGGCGACGCCGCCGCGATCATGGGCGGCGCGGACGGTTACTCCTGCTCGGCGCAGGCGCCGAAGGAGTGCTCCGACTTCCTCAACTACATCGTCACCAAGGACGTGCAGGAGGGCTACTACAAGGCCTTCAACTCACTGCCGATCAGCAAGGAAGCCCAGGGCGCGGTCACCGAGGACTACCTCAAGGCGGTTCTCGAGGCCTACAACAAGGCGCCGTACGTCTCGCAGTGGCTCGACACCATCTACGGCCAGAACGTGGGCAACGCCCTCAACGTCGGCGTCGTGAACCTGCTGGCCGGCAAGGGCGACGTCGCCGGGATCATCCAGGGCGTGAACGACGCAGCCAAGAAGGGCTGAGAGGTAACCGAGCGATGACCAGCGACGTCGCTGACAAGAGCGGTCGCGTCCGTACCGGGGGCAGCGTTGCCACGCGGCCCCCGGTACGGCCCCGCCGGCGCGGAATCGGGTGGGCACAGCGCCTGGAGATCGCGGCGCTGTCCGGTCCGGCGATCCTGATGTTCGTCGGCTTCGTGATCTTCCCGGTGCTGATGGCCGGCTACTACGGCTTCTACCGGTGGAAGGGCTTCGGCGTACCGACCGACTTCGTCGGGCTCGACAACTACCGCACCATCCTGACCGACAACTCGTTCCACGAGGCGCTGTGGCACAACGGCCAGATCGTCGTGCTCTCCCTCGTCCTGCAGGGCCCGATCGCCATCGGCCTCGCCCTGCTGCTCAACAAGCGGATGCGCGGCCAGTCGATCATCCGGGTGCTGATCTTCGTCCCGTACGTGATCTCCGAGGTCATCGTCGGCACCGCCTGGGCCCTGATGCTCCAGACCAACGGCGCGGTCAACGACGTCCTGAGATCCATCGGCCTCGGCGGGGTGGCCGAGGACTGGCTGGCGAACCCGAAACTCGCCATCTGGACCCTGATGCTGATCCTGACCTGGAAATACATCGGGTTCGCCGTGATCCTGTTCCTGGCCGGCATGCAGAACATCCCGGAAGAACTGTCCGAAGCTGCCGCCGTGGACGGCGCGTCGTTCTGGCAGACCCAGCTGCGGATCACCCTGCCCCTGCTCGGACCGACGATCCGGATCTGGGGCTTCCTGTCGATCATCGGCGCGCTACAGCTGTTCGACCTGGTCTACATCATCTGGGGCCAGTACGTCGCGTCGACCGCCGGCACATCGACCATGGCCACCTACATGGTCCTCGAAGGCCGCAACGCCGCCAACTACGGCTACGGCAACGCCGTGGCGGTCGTGCTCTTCATCATCTCGATGTTCATCGCGCTCGTGTACCAGCGTTTCGTTCTGCGCCGGGACACCGAGGGCGCGCTCACCGGAGGACGGTAGGACATGGCCAGGGCCACGGACACCCGGCGCGGCAGTCTGCTCGTCTACCTCGCCGCCCTGCTCCTCATCGGCGTGATGCTCGGACCCGTCATCTACATCATCATCGGCGGGTTCCGGACCAACTCGCAGATCACCACGGACCCGGCCGGCCTGCCGAACCCGTGGGTGATCGGCAACTACACCGACGTCCTGACCAGCGACACCTTCTGGACCCAGGTCGGCAACTCGACGATGGCGGCCGTCGTCACGACCATCGGCGTCGTCGGCCTCGGCGTGATGGCCAGCTACGTGCTGGCGCGGTACCGCTTCCGCGGCCGCGGAGCGATGTACGCGCTGTTCGCCGCCGGCCTCATGTTCCCGCCGACGGTGGCCATCACCCCGCTCTACATCCTGATCAAGGATCTGGGCCTGATGAACACCCTGCCCGGGGTGATCCTGCCCCAGATCGCCTTCGGCCTGTCCACCACGGTCATCATCCTGGTGCCGTTCCTGCAGGCCATCCCCCGGGAGATCGAGGAGGCCGCCTTCATCGACCGGTGCAGCCGGCTCGGCTTCTTCTGGCGGATGGTGCTCCCGCTGTCGGTGCCCGGCCTGATCACCACCGGGATCCTCGCGTTCATCAACAGCTGGAACAGCTACCTCCTACCGCTGTTCATCCTCAACGACCAGGAGAGCTTCACCCTGCCGCTGGGCGTGCAGGCGTTCGCGTCGCAATATTCGGTGGACACCGCGAAGGTGCTTGCGTTCACCTCGTTGTCGATGATTCCCGCGCTGGTCTTCTTCAGCCTCTTCGAACGCCGCATCGTGGGTGGCCTCACCGGCGCGGTCAAAGGTTGACCTTCTTGACGACGGTCGCCCGCCGACTTTCCTGCTTCACTGCCGACTGCCCGAACGGAGGTTCTCCCCGTTGAGGTCTTACACCGGCTCCACAGGCAGCAACCGCCAGCCCGGCGGCCAGGATGTTGCGTGCCGCGTTGACGTCGCGGTCGTGGGCAGCGCCGCAGGCGCATGTCCACGTCCGTACGTTCAGTGGCATCTTGTCCGCGATGCTTCCGCAGACGGAGCAGACCAGTTCGCGCATGTGGCGCCAAGCCGCGTCGCTGATGGCGCGGCAGGATCAGCGCCCGGCGCCGTCCCGGGACACGGTCACAGTGGACGGCGACTGCCCGTCGGGCAGTGGTCTGGACATGACCATGGCGACGGGCTGGTCCATCTTCGCGAGGGTGAGGCTCCCGTTCGTCCAGCGGAATGCCGATGGGGCGAACTCAGCCGAGGCCCGTGACATGTGCTGGGATTTGAAGGAGACCTCGTTGCTTCCAGCGCTAGGTTGTAGACCTTGCGCACACACCCGAACGTTCGGTTCAACAGGTCGGCCTGTGCGTACGTCGGGTAGAAGCGGAACCTGTATGCCCGCTTCACCTTGGTAGTCACATTGACAACGATATCCACATGTTCGGAACCGAGCTTGCGGGGCAGCCGTTGCGGGAAGCCGATCCGCCTTGACAGCGGGTCGGCTTTCCCTGACCTGGTCCGTAGGTTTTCTGTCTCCTCTGCCTCTGGGCCGGGGTATATGCGGAAGGAAATCTGATGACATCGCTGCTGCACGTGGCGACCACCGGATCCGACGACGCCGACGGGTCGGCGGCGCGGCCGTTTCGGACGATCAACCGGGCCGCGGCGCTCGCCCGGCCCGGGGACACCGTGGTCGTGCACGCCGGCGAGTACCGGGAGTGGGTGACGCCCCGGCGTGGCGGCCTGAGCGACAGCCGCCGCATCACCTACCAGGCCGCCGAGGGCGAGCACGTCGTCATCAAGGGCTCCGAGCGGGTCACCGGCTGGGAGCCGGACGGTGGGACGGTGTGGAAGGCGACCGTGCCCAATGCGCTGTTCGGCGACTTCAACCCGTTCGCCGAGGAGATCGCCGGCGACTGGATCGTCTACGCCGACAAGGCGCCGCGCAAGCATCTCGGCGACGTCTACCTCAACGGCCTGAGCTTCTACGAGGTCGGTTCGCGCGCCGAGGTGTCCGCGCCGGAGAAGCGCACCGAGATGAAGGACGACTGGACCGGCGTCACCGACCGGGTCCGCAACCCGGAGCAGACCCTGCTGGTCTGGTTCGCGCAGGTCGACGCCGAGGCCACCACGATCTGGGCGAACTTCCAGGGCGCCGACCCGAACGCCGAGCTGGTCGAGATCAACGTACGCCGGTCGGTGTTCTACCCGCTGGTGCCGCACCTGGACTACATCACCGTGCGCGGCTTCGAGCTGGCCCAGGCGGCCACGCCGTGGACGCCGCCGACCGCCGACCAGCCCGGCCTGATCGGCCCGAACTGGGCCAAGGGCTGGATCATCGAGGACAACGTCATCCACGACGCGAAGTGCTCGGCGATCTCCATCGGCAAGGAGGCTTCGACCGGCCACAACTACGCCACGGAGCGCGGTGACAAGCCGGGCTACCAGTACCAGCTGGAGTCGGTCTTCGCGGCCCGGCAGATCGGCTGGGACAGGGAGCACATCGGCTCGCACGTGATCCGCCGTAACCACATCTACGACTGTGGGCAGAACGGGATCGTCGGTCACCTCGGCTGCGTCTTCTCGACGATCGAGGACAACCACATCCACCACATCGCGATCAAGCGGGAGTTCTACGGTTACGAGATCGGTGGCATCAAGCTGCATGCCGCGATCGACGTGGAGATCCGGCACAACCGCATCCACGACTGCTCGCTCGGCACCTGGCTGGACTGGCAGACCCAGGGCACCCGGGTGTCGCGCAACGTCTACCACGACAACAACCGGGACCTGTTCATCGAGGTCAGCCACGGGCCGTACCTGGTGGAGCACAACATCCTGGCCTCGCCGGCCGCGCTGGAGCTGTGGAGCCAGGGCGGGGCGTTCGTGAACAACCTGCTCTGCGGCACGGTGTGGCTCAACCCGGTGATGGACCGGGCCACCCCGTACCACCTGCCGCACAGCACGCAGGTGGCCGGTTACGCGTTCATCGTGGGCGGCGACGACCGGTGGGTCGGCAACGTGTTCGTCGGGGGAGATCGCGACGCGGCGTACGGCGCCATGCCCGAGGGGATCTCGCCGGCGTATGCGGGCACCGTCGGCTACGACGAATATCCGGCGTCGTTCGAGCAGTACCTGCAGCGTGTCGAGGAGCAGCCGGCCGGCGACCACCAGCGGTTCCTCACCGTGAAGCAGGCCGTGTACGCGCGGCGCAACGTCTACGCCGCCGGCGCCCGCCCGTTCGCCGGTGAGCGGGACGCGGTGGTCCTGGACAGCGCGTCCGCCTCGATCGTCGCCGACGGCGACGAGGTCTACCTGGTGACGGACCTGCCGGCGGGCTTCGACGGTGCGGGTCTCGCCCCGATCGGCGGCCGTGATCTGGAGCGGGTCCGGCTGGCCGACGCCGAGTTCGAGGAGCGCGACGGCAGCCCCGCCGTCATCGCCGTCGACCTCACCGGCGCCCACAAGGACGCGGAGCAGACGTACGCCGCGGGCCCGCTCGCCGGTTTGAGCTCGGGAAGCAGCCGCGTCCGCGTCTGGTGATCGTGACGGACGGCCGGCGCCGTTGAGGCGCCGGCCGTCGCGCTGGTGGTCTCAGACTGCCAGCCGGTCCACCTCGTCGTGGATGGCCTCGACGGCCTCAGCGGCCTGCCGGGCCGTCGCCAGGCGCGCCTGCAGCCGGCCGAGTTCCGCGCGCAGCTCCTCCAGGTGCTCGATCGCGGGCATCGGTAACGGGAGATCCGGATCGGTGAGCTGGTCCCGGGCCGCGTCCGTCTCCGGCAGGAGCGTCGCGAGTTGTGCCGCCGGGATCGCCTCGATCAGCCCGCTGATGACGGTCAGCTGCCGCGCGGCGGCATATGCGAGGTCGGCCGGGAAGGTGTCGTCGGCGCGTTCCAGGGCGCGAGCCTGCGGCGCGGCGAGCCAGCGGCCGTCGAGGCGCAGCAGCATCGGCCGCACGTCGTCGTGGAGAAACGCCGCCTCGGTGCGGATCCGTTCCAGCGCCGCCGTCGCGGCCTCGGTCCCGATTCCGGTCGCCGCGACGACGTCCAGCGCCTGCTGCGCCTGCCGGTGGACGTTCAGCACCTGGTGCAGGTAGGTGCGCTGGTACATGCTGGCCCGCAGCCGCCGGGGCCGGGCCTTGGCGGCTGCGGCCCGGTCTGCCCACTCCCGAGCCTCGGCGAGCGCGCCGTCGCACTGAGCGAGGAGCCCGTCAAGGTCGGTGGCCGCGTGCTCGGTGCCGGCGCTCAGCAGGGTCCGGGCTGCGAATCGCATGGTGTGCGCCGAGCGCAGGGCGAGGCGCCAGGCGGCGGCCCGCTCGGTGGTCTGCGTCTGTGCCTGGATCAGTCGTTGCACCACGAGCAGCGCCACGGGCAGGCCGAAGAGCGCTCCGGTCAGCGCGGAGGCCAGGTTGGTCAGGAACGGGAACCGGGACCACGCCCCGGCCGCGTCGCCGGCCGCGCCGAGTGCGGTGAGCACGGTGCCCGCGCTCAGCATGGCCACCACAGTGGTACGCAGCCGCGGATGCACCGTCTCCCATTCGCGGCGCAGCGTTGCGGTCCGCGCGCGTGGCGTGCCTGTCATGCGGCCATCGTGCCAGCGGCTCACGTCTTTCGCGGGGGCCGGGAACTGTGGCACATTGATGCAGCACGTCGTCCGTCAGCGGGGAGGCTCGGCACGACATGGCATGGGGTCACAAGGGACCGGTGCGTCCACGGGTGTTGTCCTGGCTGGCAGTCGCCGCCGGATCGGTCGGGCTGCTCACGGCCGCGCCGCCGGCAGCCGTCGCGGCGCCGTCGACCTCGTGTGTGCCCGGCGCGATGACATCGGCCGACCGGGCGATCGCCGATCAGCTGCGGCCGTCGATGAACGGCCGGCGCCTCGGCCGGTGGGTGAGCGGCGAGAGCATCGCCTGCGCCCGCGCGATCGTCGGTCACGTCCGGGCCCGCGGTCTGCCCCCGCGCGCGGCGGTCATCGCGGTGACCACGGCGATCGCCGAGAGCACGTTGCACAATCGCCGGGTGGCGGTCGACCACGACAGCCTCGGTCTGTTCCAGCAGCGTCCGTCGCAGGGCTGGGGGCGGCCCGATCAGCTGGTCGATCCCGGCTATGCGACGAACGCGTTCCTGAACGCGATGCTGCGCAAGCATCCCGGTGGCAGCTGGCGGACCGGCGACATCGGGGCGATCTGCCAGCGGGTGCAGGGCTCGGCCCACCCCGCGGCCTACGGGCCGGAGGCGCATGACGCCGCGCTCATCGTGGCGCGCCTGTGGTCCGCGGCGCCGGTGGCGAACCCGATGCCGGCGACGGTGACGCCGGCGCGGCCGTCACCGGCGGCGTCGGCGGCGCCCACGGCGCCGGCCGGCCCGTTCCAGCGGGCTTCCGCTCCGATCGGGACCGAGGTGGGTCCCCTCGACGGTCAGCATGATTTCGCGATGGCGGACTGGAACGGTGACGCGCGCCCCGACCTGATGGTCGTGAAGGGTGGCGGGACCGTCACCGGCAGGACCGACATTCGCATCATGGACGGTGCGACCGACTTCTCCGCGCTGTTGCTGAACACGGCTACCGTGCTCGGGCCCACCGACGCGCGTCATGCGTACGCGGTCGCGGACTGGAACGGCGACGCCGTGCCGGACCTGGTGGTGGTGCAGAAGTCGGGCACGGCCAGCGGCCGCACCGAGGTGCGGGTCGTCGACGGCGCTTCGATCTTCCAGCGGCTGCTGCTGGAGACCGTGACCGACCTGCCGCCGCTGGACGACCATGAGGTCGCGGTGGCCGACGGGAACGGCGACGGCCGGCTCGACCTGGTGGTCGCGCAGACCGCCGGAACGGCGAGCAAGAAGATCGACGTCCAGATCCTCGACGGGGCCACTGACCTGCGGCATCAGCTCGCGCCCACGGTGACGACCGCGGCGGCGGCGGGTGAGGACCAGCAGGTGTCGGTCACCGACTGGAACGGCGACCGGCGTGCCGATCTCGTGGTGGTGCAGAAGGCGGAACTGCGCGTGCTCGACGGTGCGGCGAACTTCGGCCGCGATCTGCTGCGGGCCCCGACCGCGCAGCCCTCCCTCGACGATCGCCACGAGGTTCTGCTGGCGGACCGCAACGGCGACCGGCGTCCCGATCTCGTGGTGGTGCAGAAGGCCGGCACCGCGAGCGGCCGCCCCGAGGTGACCGTCTTCGGCGGTTAGCGCCCGCCCGGCTGGCCGGGGATGGGCCGGTGGTGTGCGGGGCGGGTGGAGACGCGGTGCTCGGCGGTGTGCACCGCCTCGACGACCAGGCGGCCGACGTGCGCGTCGGCCAGCGCGTAGACCTGCCGGCGGCCTTCGCGCCGGACCGTCACCAGGCCGGCCAGGCGCAGCTTGCCGAGGTGCTGGGAGACCGCCGGGCGGGCCGCGCCGACGGCCGCGGTGAGCGCGGTGACGTCCTGCTCGCCGTGCGTCAGTTGCACCAGCAGCCGCAGCCGGGTGGCGTCGGCGAGCAGGCCGAGGAGGGTGGTCGCCGCTTCCACGACGGCGTTGCCAGGCTGCTGTTCCTGCAGGTCACTGGCATCTGCAACGTTGTCGCGTGCGCGCATGAGCACATATTATGGCCGTGCTTCACCCGGTGACCAGCCACGAGGGGACAGCACGCCGATGGCCAGCCACGACCAGCATCACCACCATCACGACCACGACCACGGGCACGGATGGCGGCACCTGCTGAGGCCGCACTCGCACGACTCGGCCGACAAGGTCGACGCCGCCCTCGAGTCGTCCCGGGCGGGCCTGCGCGCGCTGTGGATCTCCCTCGCCGGGCTCGGGGTGACCGCGGTGCTGCAGGCGCTGATCGTGGCCCGCTCCGGATCGGTGGCGCTGCTCGGCGACACCCTGCACAACGTCGCCGACGCGCTGACCGCGGTGCCGCTGGCCATCGCGTTCTGGCTGGGCCGCCGGGCGGCGACGCGGGCCTACACCTACGGGTTCGGCCGCGCCGAGGACCTGGCCGGCATCGTGATCGTCCTGGTCATCGCGGCCTCGGCGGTGGCGTCGGCGTGGTTCGCCGTGGACCGCCTGCTGCGCCCGCAGACCATGACGCACCTGGCGTGGGTGGCCGCCGCCGGCCTGGTCGGCTTCGCCGGCAACGAGCTGGTGGCCCGCTACCGGATCACCGTGGGCCGGCGGATCGGCTCGGCCGCCCTGGTCGCCGACGGCCTGCACGCGCGCACCGACGGTTTCACCTCCCTCGCCGTGGTGCTCGCCGCCGGCGGCACCTGGCTCGGCTGGGGCTGGGCGGACCCGGTCGTCGGGCTCGCCATCACCGTGGCCATCGCCGTCGTGCTCAAGGACGCCGCCCGCGAGGTCTACCGCCGGCTGATGGACCGCGTCGACCCGGAACTCGTCGACCAGGCGGAAACCGGGCTGCGCGCGGTGCCCGGCATCCGCGACGTGTCCGGCCTGCGGTTGCGCTGGATCGGTCACCGGCTGCACGCCGAGGCGGCGATCGTGGTCGACGCCCGGCTCTCGCTGCTGGCCGCCCACGAGATCGCGGCCGACGCCGAGCACCAGCTGACCCACCACGTGCCCCGGCTGACCAGCGCGACCGTGCACGTCGACCCGGACAGCCACCCCGGCGACGAGCACCACCGCGACCTGTCGCACGACCGGCGCCACCGGCTCACGGCGCTCACCGGTTGAGCTGACGGATCAGGGCGACCAGATCCAGGCGTCGGCGACAACGGCCGGCTCGGCATCCTGCCGGGCGCCACCGAACACCAGCATCCGTACGCCGGCCGCGACGACCGTACGGCCGGTGACCCGCTCGCCGGGGATGGCGGGAACCTGCTGCCACGATCCGGTGGTGGTGTCGAGGACGAGGCCACGGTCACCGAAGTAGATCGCGGTGGTGCCGGTGCGCGCGCCCGCGGCGAACGTGTCGCCCCGCGGCGGATTCGGCAGCGACGACCAGACCCCGGAGGCGGGGGCCAGGCTTCCGCCGTACGGATAGCTGCGCCCCCAGTTGTTGACCTGCCCACCGTCGGCGCCGCCGAGCGTGGGATTGACCAGTGTGCTGCCCGCCGCGAGCCACGGCCCGGTGCCCAGCATGGCCGAGTCGGGCAGCCGCCGCCACGACCCGGTCGCCAGGTTCAGCACCGCGGCCCGGGTGATCGACGGCTTCTCGCTGCCCGGGTTCGGGACCATCTCGCTGTCGAACAGGACGAGCTCCGTGCCGGTCCACGCCATCTCCCGCGTGTACGCGGCGTTCAGCGGATCGGCCGGCAGCGCGCTCCACGTCGCCGTCCGGGGGTCGAGGAGATAGTCCGTGCCCCGGTGGTTCTCCTCGCCGCCCAGATAGGCCACCAGCCGATCACCGGCGGCCAGCAGCTGGTAGCCGTCGCCGAAGGGCACCGGCTCTCGTGTCCACTCGTCGCGATCGACCCGGTAGACGAGGAGTTCCCGGTCCGAGCCGGTCGGCAGGAAGTAGGCCGTCGAACCGACCACCACCCCGCGCTCGCCCACCAGTGACACCGGCGAGTCGGCGATCTCGCGCCAGCGGTTCGTGGCCGGATCGAAGGCCGCCCCGTCGAGCAGTGGCGTGGGATCCCGGACGCAGGAGGCCGCGGGTGGGCAGGGCGGCGCGTCGCTGCCCCCGACGAGCAGCACCTCGCGGCCGGTCCACAACCCCACCGCTGACTCGCGCGGGCTCAGCGGCGAATCCGGCAGAGCCGACCATCCGGACGAGCCCGGCACCACCGGTTCGGCAGCCGGCCCGCACCCCGCGAGCATCGCCCCGAGCACCACCAGCACTGCCGTCCCCGCGCGTCTCATCGCGGTTGGACTCCCGGGCCTGCGCCGTGGTTCCCGGCCGGGGCACTGCGGTGTGCCGCTCGTCATATTTTTGTGCCGGCGGTGCACGGGAAGGCCTCGGCGTGCGTCTTAGCGAGCATGAGCTTTACGCGCGTGCGCGCTGCCCTGGTCGTCGGCCTCCTGATCTTCGCCGCGATCGTGGTCGCGGTGGTGGCGCTGGTCCGCGACAGCCAGGCCGGCGCCGCACCCGGCGAGAACTGCCCGCCGGGTGCGGCACGAGTCGATCTCACCCTGCCGGACACCGCGGCCGAGGTGAAGCTGCGGGTGTTCAACGGCACCGCCGCCAAGGGCACGGCGGAGCGGGTCAGCCGGGACTTCAAGGACCGCGGTTTCCAGATGCAGCCGGCCGCGGCCACCAAGAGCAAGCACGCCGGGGTCGCGATCGTCCGCTACGGGCCGAAGACGGTGGGTGCGGCCCAGTGGATCCGGGCCTACTTCCTCGGCGAGGCCGAGACGGCCTACAACCCGAAGCAGACCACCGACGTGATCGACGTCGTCATCGGGGAGCGGTTCCGGCAGCTCGCGACGCGCACCGAGGTCAACCAGTCGCTCGCCCAGCTCAGCGAACCCCAGCTGCCGCCCGGCGCCTGCCCGGCACCCTGACGTCGCGTCAGGGCGTGGCCCAGCCGGAGGCGAAGTCCCGCCAGCCCAGGCGGAACTTGCGGACGCCGTAGATCTTCTTCTCGAAGCAGTTGGCGTCGCCGACGCCCCGGGAGTGGTAGACCTGCACGATGCCGTTGCCGGGGTCGATGCGGCCCGAGATGTAGTAGCCGTCCGAGTAGTAGTCGCAGACCCGCAGGTCGTACTCGCCGTTGCCGTAGCTCGTCAGCCAGACCGTGCCGAGGTGGTGCTCGTCGCGGTCGGTCAACAGATGGATCGCCGTGTAGTCGCCGAGCCGGGTCGGCGGAGGGGAATAGACGGCCAGCGCGGGCGACGCGATCGCCAACGGGGCCAGCACGCCCGCGAGGACGGCCACTGCGATGCTCCGGAAAGTCCTGCGCACCAGATGATCCCTTCTGTCGGGTGGTCTTCGGCGGTCATCGTCAGCCGGGCGGGATCGCGGCCTCAAGACGTATCTGTCCGCTGTCTCAGCTGATCTGTCCCCGGGGACGGATCAGGTGGTGAAGACCGTGAAAGTCACCTGGTGGACGACCCCGCCGGCGCGGAACTGCAGGAACATTCTCTTGTCGCCGCGTTCGGCGAACGCGGCGTGGAACGCCAGGACGCCGTCGGCCGGCGCGGCGCCGGTGGCGCTGGTCGGGATCGGGTGCAGATGCTTGAGGCCCTGGGTGCGCACCTCGAAGTTCGACAGGTGGGCGTAGGCGCCGAGGTACGGTTCGAGCACCGCGGGCCGGCCGTCGCGCAGCACCTGGAACTGCAGCGCGGTCTGCGTGCCGGAGGTCAGGTCGGTGACGCCGTCCAGGCGGCGCACGGTGTACGGGCCGGAGCGCGCCTGCGCCTGCGGGGCGGGCACCGGGACCATGCTCGTGTCACCGGGGATGACGAACGGCACGCCGAGAACCGTGGGTTCGGCCCCGGGCGGGCGGCCGTGCGGGACGAACTCGGCGTACACCCGGTAGGCGCCGCCGTCGGTGATGGTCACCGGCGCCGTCCAGGCACCGTCGACGACCTCGGGGTGCAGGTGCTGGTATCCGGACAGGTCGTCGCGGAGCACGTACATGTGCATCGGTTTGGTGTGCACGTGCTGGAAGTCGGTGACCGGGCCGGCCGGGCCGGTGACCCGCAGGGACACCGTGCCCGGGCCGCGGCCGGTGGGCAGCGTCAGCGCCTCCGCGCGGAAGCCGTCGTAGGCGTCGGCGAGCCCGTCGCTGTGGTAGACGGCCGGCGAGGAGGCCGGCGCCGGCGCCGCGGCCGGGCCGCGGCTGTCGGCGAACAGGTAGGCGGCCCCGAGGAAACCCGCGAGCGTCACCGCCGCCGCCAGGTGGCGGCGGTAACGCTCGCCGAAGCCGGCCGGCCGCCCGGTCAGCTGACCGCCGCCGATCCGGTGGGCCGGACCAGGAACAGGCCGACGCCGATGCTCTGCACGGCGACCACCCCGTTCCTCAGGTACGGCAGCACCATCCAGCTCCCGCTGTAACCGCTGGCGTTGGAGGCCGGGTCGACGTCGAAGTAACCGACCTCGGGGAGCCGGGCCGAGGCGGCCGCGGTGGTGTCGAGGATCCGCAGGCCACCGCGGTAGGACGCCTGGAAGTGCCGGTTGCCGACCGTGTAGCCGTTGTGGTTGACGAACTCGCCGCGCGTGGCGATGTCCTTGCCCACGTAGCGCACCGCGTCGAGCTTCTCGATGTTGTAGACGAAGTCGGGGCTGCCGCCGCGGGTGCTGATCGTCTCGTCGTTGACGATCATGTGCTTGTAGTCGCTGGTGGCGAAGCCCTGGTGGATGAAGCTCGCGCCCGGGTGGGTGGCGCTGGACAGCACCCGGATGTTCGCCTTGTCGGTGACGTCGAGGACCTGGAACCGCCGGCCCTGGCCGGTGTAGTTGAAGGCGATCTCCCGGCCGGTGAAGCGGGTGTCCGGACCGGCGTAGTTGACCACGACGGATTCGTGCGAATAGACCTCACGGTCGTAGCACGCGGCCAGCTTCAGCGAGAGCGGCGTCTTGATGTCGTAGATGGTCAGGCCCTTGCGGCAGGTGTTCGCGCCGGAGACGTAGAGGAAGCCGGTGCTCTGGTTGATCCACAGCGTGTGGCTGTTGGTCAGGCCGGTGAAGCGGGCGTCCGCGGTGAACGTCTGCGTGGTGGTCACCCCGCGCAATTTGTTGAGATCGAAGACCTGAATGCCGTGCGCGACGGAATCCTTGCCGATGTAGGCGTAATTCCGGTACGTGCGGATGTCGCACCACGACGAGCTCAGACCATTCGCGGCGGGCAGGTTCCCGAGGTATCGCGGATTGCCCGGATCGGTGACATTGACGAAGGAGACGCCGTTGGAGCGGCAGTACAGGATGTACTCGTTGCTGTCGCGGCTGTCGGTCCAGTACCACATGCTCGACGAGCCGCCGCCGCCCAGCGCGGACTGGGGCAGGAAGCTGAGCAGTTCGACGTTCTTGCACGGGTACCGGTCGGCCATGCCGTTGACGCAGGTCACCGGCGCGCCGGCGACACGTTCGCCGCTGCGCCAGGTGGGTTCGTAGATGCGGAGCAACTCCGCCTGCTCGGCCCTGCCCTCCGGGGTGTCCGGATCGTGCGCGGTCGCGGCCGGGCCGGCGACGGCGAGCAGCAGCAGAAGTGCGGTGGCGGCCAGCGTGGTGCGACGTACTCCTCGGAGCATGGTCAACGCCCTTTCGCGCGGAGGAGTCGGCGCGGGCATGGGTGACACGCGCCGGGGTGCGTGCCTGAACGCTAAGCACGAATTCGACCAGCGTCAATGTTTCAAAAGCCATATCGCGGATTGGATGTGAGGCGGGTTATGGCACCGAATGGCGTCGTAACTCAGTTCTGTCCGGCCCGCGCCGATGGTAGGACGTGCCCGATTCGCCTGGCCGTCTGCCGCTCCTCGCCGACCGGGCGTTCCGCGCCGTGACGGCGTTGGCGATCGTCGATGTCGTCGCGTTCCTGGTGCAGGAGCACACCGGCCCGCTGTGGCCGGAACCGGTGAACTGGCTGCTGCTGATCGCCGTCATCGCTCCCACCCTGCTGCTGTGCCGGCGGGTGCGGACCGACCCGGCGTCCGCGCCCGTGGTGCGCCGCTACTGGCGCACGGTCGAGCTCGGCATCTCGCTGTTCGTCGGCGTCGCCGGGCTGCGCATCGCCGCCGGCCTGGGCGCACCGGGCTGGCTGCTGCCGGTCTCCGTGGCGCTGCACGTCATCGGCGGGATCGTGCTCACCTGGCCGCTGGTCGACCTGCCGTTCGGCGCCCGCGGCCGCGCCCGGCGGGCCGGGGTGTGGCTGGATCTCGGCACCCTGTCGGCGGCGGCCGGCCTGTTGATCTGGCACTTCGCCGCGTCCGCGCAGTTCGCCGGCGGCCGGGTCACCGTGCCCGGCGTGCTCTCCGCGATCGCGATCATGGGCGCCGGCCTCAACGGCGTCTTCCTGGGCGCCAAGGTGGTGCTGGCCGGGGTCGACTCGTTCGCCCGGCGCGGGCTCTACTGGATCGGCGCGTCGGCGCTGATCGGCGGGCTCGGCTCGGCGATCGGCTTCCTGCACCCGCACCAGCCGGACGGGAACCTGCTGGTCCTGGTGCTCCCGCTGGCCGCTTACGCGGCGGCGGTCGGCGCGCGGCTGCAGATGGTCGAGACCGCCGCGGGCGGCCGCCGGCAGCGCACCCCGCACGGTTACAGCCTGATGCCGTACGTGGGGATCGCCGCGGTCCTCGCGATGGTGGTGTACCACAACATCGGGGGCACCACGAACGGCATCCTGATCGACCTCGTCGCGGTCGGCCTGACCGCGCTGGTGGTGGTCCGCCAGCTGCTGGCGTTCCGGCTGAACGACGCCCTGCTCGCCCGCATCGGCGTGCAGGAGAAACGGTTCCGGCTGCTGGTGCAGAACTCCACCGACATGGTCACCATCGCCGATCCGTCCGGCACCCTGACCTATGCCAGCCCGGCCGCCCGCAAGGTGCTCGGCGTGGACCCGGACGACATGATCGGCACCGACCTGGCGCTGCGGATCCACCCGGACGACCTGGCAGCGGTGACCGAGCGGCTCACGGCGGTGGCCGCGGCGCCCGGCAACACGGCGACCTACCAGGTGCGCCTGCGCCACGCCGACGGAACGTACCGGTCACTGGACGTGATCAGCGCGAACCTGACCGGCGAGCCCAGCGTGGCCGGCATCGTCAGCAACGCGCGCGACATCACCGAGACCCGTGAGGTGCGGGACCGGCTCAGCTACGAGGCCAGCCACGACATGCTGACCGGCCTGGCGAACCGGGCGCTGTTCGGCAAACGCCTAGCCGCCGCGGTAGCCGGCGCCGGCCCGGACCAGCCGGTCACCGTCGTCCTGGCCGACCTGGACGACTTCAAGATCGTCAACGACAGGCTCGGGCACGCCACCGGCGACGCGCTGCTGGTGCACGTGGCCGAACGGATGCGGGCCAGCGTACGGCCCACCGACACGGTCGCCCGCCTCGGCGGCGACGAGTTCGCCATCCTCTTCGACGGCGCCGTCGGCGCGGACGTGGACCAGGTGCTGACCCGGATCGCGACGGCGCTGCTCGAGCCGGCCGTGATCGACGGCGAGCCGATGACCGTCCGGGCCAGCTTCGGCGTCGTCGACGGCCGCGGCGGCGACGACGCCGGTGACCTGCTGCGCCAGGCCGACATCGCGATGTACGAGGCGAAGGAGCGCGGCGAGGGCGGCTACGAGCGGTACCAGCCCGGCATGGAAGCCCGCGGCGCCGAACGCAGCCGCCGTACCGCCGCGCTGCACACGGCCATCCTCGACGAGCAGCTGGTGGTGTTCTTCCAGCCGGTGGTCACGCTGCCGGACGGCCGGATGACCGGCGCCGAGGCGCTGGTCCGCTGGCAGCACCCGACCGAAGGCCTGCTCGGTCCGGGCGCCTTCATCGACACCGCCGAACAGAGCGGCCTGATCATCCCGCTCGGCACGTGGGTGCTGCGCGCCGCGACCCGGGAGGCGGCGAGCTGGCCGGCCCACCTGACCGTGTCGGTGAACGTCTCGGCCCGCCAGCTGCGCGAGCCCGGTTTCCCGGCAATCGTGGCGGCCGCGCTGCGCGACAGCGGCCTGCCGCCGCACCGGCTGACCGTGGAGATCACCGAGTCGGTCGCCGTCGGCGGCGGCGCCACGAGCGACAACCTGCAGGGCCTGCGGGATCTGGGCGTGCGGCTCTCCCTGGACGACTTCGGCACCGGAGCGTCCACGCTCAGCCTGCTCGCCACCTGCCCGGTGCACCAGATCAAGCTGGACCGCTCCTTCACCCCCGACGGCGGCTCGGACGCGATCGCCACCGCGGTGGCGCAGATGGCCCGGGCGTTCGGCCTGGAAGCGGTGGCCGAGGGCGTGGAGACGGCCGAGCAGGCGGCCCGCCTGACCGAGCTGGGTTACGGCCGAGCGCAGGGCTTCCACTTCGCCCGGCCGATGTGCGCCGCCGACCTGCGCGGCCGCTTCGACGACGTGGTCGCCGCCGCACCCGGCAGCTGACCACCTTCAGCCACACCGGGCAGCGACGTCGCTCCAGCCGTAGCGGGTGCGAAAGCTGCCCCGCAGCCGCACCGGGAAGGAACCCGCCGGATGGGATACAGCCAGTATCGTCAAGCCCGGCGGCAGACCCAGATGAGCTGCTCGTTCCACACCCGAGGGTCGACTGTGGCGGTCACCCGCCGCCGGTGTGCGCCGTCCTCGGTGACCATCTCGACGGTCGGCTGCAGCGTCGGGTGGGCGCCGCAGTCGAGGTCGCCGACGGTCGTGACGGTCGCCGACCGGCCGGGCGCGATCAGCCTGTCGGCGGGCATCCAGGCGCCGGGCCTCATCCCGAGCGCCGGGAGATTGACCGCGACCACCCGGACCGGCGCCGACCCCGCGTTCACCACATCGAGGTGGACAGCGGCCCTGCCGTCGCGGGCGTCGGAACCGTCGGGGCCGAGATGCGCCAGCACCACCACCTGGACGGCCGACCGGCTGCGCTGCTGGTGCCACTGATCGGTGGCCAGCCCGCCCAGCCCGGCCGCCAGCAGCATCAACGCCACCGTCCCGGCGATTCGCCGGCGGCGGCTGGGCTTCGGCCGGGATGCCTTCGGCCCCGGTGCCGGCTGGTCCAGGTCGATCGTCGTCATGCCCGTCCCGTCGCGTCGCGGGCGGTCCACGCGGCCAGCGCCTGACGGACCAGGTCAGCGTTGCCGCCGACCGGTTCGCCGGCCGGCCCCACCACGGTGTCCTCCAGTCCGATGCGGGTGGGCAGGCCCCGCCGGCCCGCGTGGGCGACCAGCGGCCAGCACGCCGCCTCCTCGCCGTGCAGCAGCCGTGGCCCGGTGACGCCGCACTCGTCGAGTTCGGCGAGGATCGCATCGGCCTCGGCGACGGCGGTGCCGGCCGCAGCGCCGATGATCTCCACCAGGATGCGGGTCCAGGCGAACGGGCCGGCAGCGGCCAGTTTCCGCGCGTCGGCGGTCGACCAGACGCCGGCCTCCACCCCGATCCCGGCCCGGTGCAGAGCCTCGACCAGGTCCCGGAAGCCCTCCTCGCCGACGTTGACCGAGGCGAAATCGGGTCGTGCCGCCGGCGGCAGGTCGGCCCAGCCGACCACCGTCGCGAGCCGCCGGCCGGCATCGCCGTCGCTGATCCACAGCCCGGTGGTCACCCCGACCGGCACGCCCGGACAGGCCCGCCGCACCGCGGCGACGGCCGCGGCCACATCGTCCGGGTGCAGCGACTGCGCGCCGGCGCGATCACGCGGATGCAGATGCAGAGCTTCGGCGCCGGCGGCGACCGATGCGGCCGCTTCCGCGGCCAATTCATCAGGCGTGATCGGTACGGCGGGGTGCTCGTCCCGATCCCGGCCGCCGTTGAGGCACGCCTTGATCCGCTCGATCCTCGGCTGCACGAGGTCTCCTCCCGTGAGTAATCCCGTAGACATCATCCTCAGTGCCGCGAACACTGCCCGGCATGCGCACCCCGGATGCCGACCTGGCTCTGCACTGGCTGGCCGACGCGGGCATAGCGCCGCTCGGCCCCGGTCGCTGGGTGGACGGTGAACGGCCCGGCGCGACCGAGATGACGGACGACGACGTGGCGTTCGCCTGTGCGTACGAAATGCTCCGGGACGACGAGACCGGCGGAGTGCTGCGGGTGCGAACCGCGCTGGGCCTGCTGGACCTGACCGGCGCGTTCGCCGTGCTGATCCACCTGAACGCCTACGTGATCGACCACGACGACCCGGCGGTCACCGACGCGTTCTGGGCCGGCTGCCGGACCCGTCTGGAGACGGCCGATCCGTGCGAGAACCTGCGGCTGTCGCTTCGGACGTTCTGGTTCATCGGCGACACCTCGCCGGCCGCCTTCGCCGCGTTGCTCGGTGACGACGTCCGCCGGCTGGCCGCGGCCGGCCGGCTGCCGGATCTGGCCCGCGGCCCGCTGCACCGCCGTGCCTGGCACGTGTTGGAGGACTCCGGCACGGTGCCCTGGGCCGGCAAACGCGACGCCTACCGGGCGGCCGCGACGGTCGTCGAACTGCACCCGGCGCTGTTCCGCGCTCTGCTGGCCGGCCATCATGCGGTCTACGGCAGCCTCGATCCGGCGGAGGCGGTCGACCTGCTGCAGCGACTGCGCCTGCCGGCCGGCACCGAAGGCCTCGCCGATCTGCGGATGGCCCTGCGGTAGGCCGTGCCGTACCGTCATCGTGCGGCAGCGCGGTGCCGCCGGTGTGCGGGTCGAGGAGCGGCGCGAGTGCAGAACCTGTTCAGCTACCTGTTGCTGCATCCCTCCCTGGTGGAACGACCCGAGCGCGTCCTCATGATCGCCGTAGGCTTCGCCGCCGCCGGGCTGATCGTCCTGCTCGGCCGCCGCAGGTTCCGGCTGCGTTCCTGGCCCTGCTTCGCGGTGGCCGTGCTGTGGGCGCTGTCCGCTTGGTGGGAGGCCGAGCTGCGGGGCAAGGGCTACAACATCCGGGTCGATCTCATCCTGCTCCACCCGGCCCTCACGGTCCTGTCGCTGCTGGCGGTGGCCGGCGTGGCATGGCCGCGGGCGGCGTCGGCTCACATGGTGAAAACCGCCGCCTGACGACTCTTCGGTCAACCGCGTGGGCAGAGGCTGCCGCACGGGCGACACTGAGGGAGGAGGACGGAGGGCACAGTGGTGACCACAGATGCGCGCTCACCCGATTTCGTACCGGTGCTGTCGCGGGGCAAGCACCGCCATCCACGCCGGGGCGCCTGCTTCATGGAGTTCGCGTCGTACCTGGCGGGGGAGAAGTGGAGTGACCATCCCGCCTGCACCCACCCGCTGCTGGCGCACCTGGCCCGCCTGGTCAACGACTACACCTCCGACGAGGGACGGCGCCGGCTGGCTCCGCTCGTACCCTCGGTGGTGGGTTTGACCAGCGATGACGCGCGCGTCGACGCGCGGATCGCGTTGCGTGCCGCGGTGATCGCGCTGCCGGTGGTCGCGGAGGAGCGGCAGCGGGTCATGGCGGTGACCCTGCTCACCGCCAACCGGTTCCTCAACGAGCTGGACGGCCGCGCCCCGGACCACCTCGACGACGCCAGCGCGCACGCCCTGGCGCAGGTCCCGCTCGCCGCCCGCTGGGCGCGGGAGTACACCGCGACGATCCCGGTGTCGCTGCGCTCCTTCCGCGAGCGCGGCGCGCGGGCCGCGGTGCTCTATGCGGTGGACGGCATCTCCAAGTCCTGCAGCGGGGATCCGGACGCGCTGCTCTACCGCCTTCTGACCGCCGCGATCGACGACTGCGCCGCCTCCGTGCACGCGGAAGCGCCCAGGTCACAAGCCGCCGGCTCGCTTTTGGGCCGCCGGGGTTGATGACCGATACTGCACAGGTGACCTCGAATGACGACGACTCCCAGCCGGCCCGGCGCAAGCCGCTGAGCAGCAGCTGGGCCCTGACCGTGGCGGCCGGCCTCTTCGGCACCTACTACCTGGTCAGCGGTGCCTTGACGTTGCGCGAGAAATACGGCAACGGGCTGTTCGCCCTGGTCATGGCCGCCATTGTGACGGTCGTCTCGGTGATCGCGGTGATGCTGGTCAAGACGTACCGCACCGAACGAGCCGCGCGAAAGCAGTAGTTGACTCTCACCCTGGGGCAAGGCCCAGGGTGAGGGCATGAACGTCGCACACCGGCTGCTGTCGATCGGGGAGTTCGCCCGGCGCTCCCGCCTGTCGCCACGTGCCCTGCGGCTCTACGACAGCCAGGGGATCCTGACGCCGGCGGAGGTCGACGACGACACCGGCTACCGCCGCTATCGGGAGACGCAGCTCGAAACCGCCCGGTTGATCGTGCTGTTGCGCCGGCTGGACATGCCCCTGGCCCGGGTCGCCGAGGTGCTCGCCGTCTCGGGAGAGCAGGCCGCGGGCCTCGTCGGCCAGTTCTGGGACGAGGTGGAGCGGCGCGCCTCGTCGCAGCGGGCGCTGGCCGGCTACGTCCAGGCCCGGCTCTCCGGCGAGCGGGGCTCACTGGGACTGCCCGATCCGCGGCGGCGCCACGTGGCCGCGCAGACGTTCCTGAGCGAGAAGCGGCACGTCACCATCGGTGAGCTGGCCCGGGTGACCGAGGACGTGGCCACCCGCCTGATGACGACCGCGCGCCGGCGCGCGGTTCCCGCCGGGCATCTCGTGCTGCTTGCCGAGGGCGAGGTGAGCGAGGACAGCGACGGGCCGGTGGAGTTCTGCCTTCCGGTGGACGCGCCCGCCGCGCAGCGTGCCGGGCTGACCGTCCGGGTCGAGCCGGCGCACGCCGAGTGGTTTCTGCGCCTGACCCGGGCGCAGACCGAATATCCGCAGGTCCTGACCGCCTACGACGCCCTCTTCAGGTGGGCGGCCGAGCGTGGTGACCGATGGATCGGCCCGCCCCGCGAGGTGTATCTCGGCTTCTACCCCGACGCCGCGCCGGACGAGGAGATCTGCGACGTATCCCTGCCGATCACAGGAGAAGCTGATGCAAGGCAAACGTGAATCCGTCATCAGCTCCGACGGCACCAGGATCGGGCTGCTCACCCACGGCGACGGCCCGCCGCTGCTGCTGGTGCACGGCGGGATGTGCCGGCTGGAGCGGTGGGCACCCCTGTGGGAGGTGCTGACCAGCCGCTACACGGTGACGGCGATGGACCGGCGGGGCCGGGGCAGCAGCGGCGACGCCGAGGATTACCACCTCGACGCCGAATACGACGACGTCCGCGCCGTCGCCGAGGCGAAGGGACCACTCGACGTCTTCGCACACAGCTACGGCGCGGTGGTCGCGCTCGGCGCCGCCGCCCGGGGTGCGCCTCTTCGCCGCATCGCGCTGTATGAACCACCCGGCCCGGAAACGGTGCCCGCCGACTGGCTGACACGCTTCCAAGCGGCCGTCGCCGCGGGTGACCTCGGCCGGGCGGCGATGAGCTTCCTCGTCGAGGTCGTCGGGCTGCCCCAGGATCAGGTGCTGGCGATGCGTGACGCGCCGATGGCGTACGACCCGATGCCGATCATCGCCCGGACGATGCCGCGCGAAGGCAGCGCCCTGGCGGCGGTCGACCTCGCGGCGCTCGCCACCGCGGTGCCCCAGCCGGTCCTGCTGCTCGTCGGGGCCGCCAGCCCGGCATGGGCGCAGAAGATCACGGACGTTCTGCACGAGAACCTCGCACGATCCTCGATCGCAACGCTGGACAGTCAAGGGCACGAAGCGGTGGACCTTGTTCCCGATGTGGTCGCCCAGGTGCTCGGCCGCTTCTTCGGCGAGACAGAGTAGGGAGGTGAGACACCCATGACCAAGCCGGGGGAGACCAGCCATGGAGCTCGATGAGGCGCCGCGCGTCTGGTACGCGGCGTACGGGTCGAACATGTGCCTCGCCCGCCTGCGGTACTACCTCGCCGGTGGTTGTCCGCCGGGCGCCCGCCGCGTGCTGCCGGGATGCCGGGACACCCGGGAACCGGCCGCGATCCGCCCGATCATGCTGCCGGGCGGCATCTACTTCGCGCTCGACTCCAGCCAATGGACGGGTGGCGTGGCCCTTTACGACCCGCACCTGTCCGGGACCACCGCCGCCCGCGCCTACCTGCTGACCGCCGGGCAGTTCGCGGACGTGGTGGCGCAGGAGATGCGCCGCGAACCCGGCACCGACCTGGACCAGGTCCTCACCGGTGGCACCGCACAGCTGGGACCCGGCCCCTACGAGACGCTGGTCCACACCGGCGAGCACGACGGCCATCCGGTGCTCACCTTCACGGCGCCGTGGGCGGCCGGTGACGTGGCGACCACGTCACCGGCCGCGCCCTACGTGGCGATGCTCGCCGGCGGGCTGCGCGAGGCACACGGCTGGCCCGCCGACCGCATCGTCCGCTACCTCGCCCCGCGCCGTGGCATCGCCGGAGCGTGGTCGACGCAAAGACTGCGCGAGGTCGTCGAGGCCGCCGTCGGGCAGTGACGCGTGATATACCCGCCGGATGGACCTGCAGCTCACCGGGAAGGCCGCCGTCGTCACCGGCGGCAGCGCCGGCATCGGCCTGGCGATCGCCCGCGGCCTCGCGGCCGAGGGTGCGCACGTCGCGTTGTGCGCCCGCGACACGGCGCGCCTCGAGGCCGCCGCCGACCAGATCACCACCGACTTCGGGGTACGGGCGATCGCCGTCCCCGCCGACCTGACCGATCCCGGGGGTGCGGCGCAGCTCGCCGCCGCCGTGGCACGCGAATACGGCGGCGCCGACCTGCTGATCAACAACGCCGGCACCGGCAGCGAGGAGAAGATCCTCACCGCGCCGGACGAGCGCTGGCAGGCGTACTGGGATCTGCACGTGATGGCGGCGGTCCGCCTGGCCCGGGAGCTCGCGCCCGGGATGAAGGCCCGCGGCGGCGGGGTGATCCTGCACAACGCGTCGATCTGCGCGACCCAGCCGCTCGGCTACGAGCCGATCTACAACGTCACCAAGGCCGCCCTGGTGATGTTCTCGAAGTGCCTGGCCAACGAGCTGATCGGCGACAACATCCGGGTCAACGCGGTGAACCCGGGCCTGGTGATGACCGGCGACTGGGTGAAGACCGCGAAACAGCTGACCGCCGGCACCGGGCAGACCTGGGAGGAGTACCTGCAGAGGATCGCGGAGGAGAAGGCGCCGATCGGGCGGTTCGCCACCCCGGAGGAGATCGCCGACCTGTTCGTCTTCCTCTGCTCACCGCGCGCGGCGTACGCGGTGGGCTCCACCTACTACATCGACGGCGGCTGGCTCAACGTCACGACCTGACCGGGCCGGCCCCGGCGCGGGACCGGCGGTGAGATGCCGCCGGTCCCGCGGGCTCGCTCAGCTCACCGAGCAGCTGGCGGTGGGTGTGGTGGTGTTGCCGTTCTTGTAGACGGTTATCCCGAAGCTGTTGCCCGCCCCGTTCGGCCGTGCCGTCAGTGTGCCCGTGGTGCCGGTGACGGAGGCGTTCCAGCTGTTCTGCAGGCTCTGGCCGCCGTTCAGCGTGATCCGGACGGACCAGGTGGTGCTGCCGCTGACGGACAGGTTCACATTGAACCGGTCGGGCCATTCGCTGCCGCGGGCGACGCTGACGGTGCAGCCGCCGGTGCCCCCACCGGGGTTCGTTCCGGACGGGGCGACGGCGCGTCCCGTACTGGGGGAGATGTGGCCGGTGCACAGGTTGCGCGCCTGCAGGTCCTGCAGGATGCCGGGCAGGGCTTGGATGGTGGCCGCCGGCCAGTCGTGCATGAGGATCAGCTGGCCGTTGGTCAGGCGGCTGGCGGCCTGACGGATCTGGCTGGCGCTGACGTTGTTCCAGTCCTGGGAGTCGACGTCCCAGATGACCTCGCGCAGGCCGAGCGAGGAGGCCACCGACTTGAGCGTCGCGTTGGTCTCGCCGTACGGCGGGCGGAAGACGGCCGGCGTCACGCCGGCGGTCTGCTGGATCGCCTGCTGGGTGCGCGACAGCTGGGACTGCATCTGGCTCTGGCTCATGGTGATCAGGTGCGGGTGGTCCCAGCTGTGGTTGCCGATCTGCAGGCCCGCGTTCTTGTACGCCTGCATGAGCGACGGGTTGTTGGACGCGTTCTGCCCGGTCGGGAAGACGGTGGCGGTCGCGCCGGCCGAGCGCAGCGTGCTGATGAGCTGGTTGGTGGTGCCGGTGGTCGGCCCGTCGTCGAAGGTCAGGGCGACGTAGCCGGCCGAGCAGTCGGCGGCCGCGGCCACCGCGCTGGTCCGGGTCACCTCGGCGTGGGCGGCGACGGTCATCGCGGTGGCGCCGATGGCCACGGCCGCGGCGCCGACGAGCAACCTCAGGAGGCCGCGCCTTCTCGGGCGGCCGGGAGCGTCCTGCATGCCTTACCTCCTGGTGAAGCCTGGCGGGGAAACCAGGCAGCGCCACGCGCCGGCACGCGGGCGGCCGGTGGCCGCCACCGGCGGCCGGCGTCGTGTCGCTGGGGATGGGCGGATCCTGTCGAGTCGACCGGGATCGATGACTCACTGTCTTTCAGTGCGAGCCACATGTCAACAAGTTCCGGTCAGATTCCGGAAGCCCCTATGGAGTAAGGCGGTGCTCAGAACGGGTATTGTGCGAGAAAAGGGCGATACTCGGGATGAGCGATGAAGCTCAGATGGCCGAAACTTTCGGAGCGTTCACGACGTGCGTCCGCGCCGGCGGCGCTCACCGATCTCCCACGCCAGGATGTATTGCCGGATCATCCGGGCCACGTCCTCCTTGGCGTCGAAGGTGAGGATCAGGTGCTGCCCCGGATCTCCGTGCGGCGCCTGGCGCACGGTGTGAACGGTGCAGCTCAACACGGCCTCGCTGGTGCCCAGCCACACCGTGGCCCGGAGGCGGTCGCCGCGCGTGAGCGACATCGGTTCATCGATCCAGCAACGCAGGCCGCCCTCACTGATGTCCAGGAGCACACCCTCCGCAGGCTGCCCGCTCACCTCGGAGTCGAGCCGCACCACAGCGCCCGCTCCACCGCGGACGAACTGGCGCCGGTTCTCGGTCCGGGCGTTCGCCGTGGGCGCGAACGTCCACCGCAGCGGCGCTCGTTCGGAGATCCCGATCAGCCTGCTCGGCAGGACGACGCGGGTGCGCGGTGGCGCCCAGAAGACGTCGAACCGATGGCCCGGTTCGAGCAGTGCCGGACCGGCGATCTCCAGCGGCGCGGCGACGCTGAACGTGCCGCCGTCGACCGACTCCAGCCGCGAGCGCAGGTTGATGCCATCGCTCAGTACGAGAAAGACGGGAGTGCCGATCTCCGGCAGATCGACCGCCGTGGTTTCGGAGGCGGACGCCGCAAGAGTCCCGTTGATCATTTACCCACCCCTGTGCTGATCCCGTCGCCGGGATGTCGAGTCAGGCTCCTCATTCGGCAGGCGGCGACCAGAGGTGAGTACTGGTGAGAAATCAGCGCGCCAGTTCCAGCAGCAGGGCTTTCACCTCGGTGGCGGCAACGCTGTCCCGCGCGGCGGCCGGGTCCGAGCAGATGAGCACCGGCGCGTCGGCCGGATCGTCGGGCAGCCGGCCGTGCGACCCGCCGACGGCCCGGGCGCCCGCGTCGAGGCCGACCACGTTCATCAGGTAGCGCAGGCCCAGCTTCTTGCGGGCCACCGCGGTGACGGCGCGCCGGCGGGCAGCGCCGGGGGCGGCCGGGTCGAAGAACAGCTCCGCCGGGTCATAGCCCGGCTTGCGGTGGATCTCGACGCAGCGGGCGAAGTCGGGCGCGGCCGCGTCGTCGAGCCAGTAGTAGTAGGTGAACCAGGCGTCCGGCTCGGCGACGAGGACGAGTTCCCCGGAACGCGCGTGGTCCAGGCGATGTGCCGCCTTGCCCACGTCGTCGAGGACCTCGGCCACGCCGGGGAGGGCCGCACAGAGCTTGGCCACGGCCGGGATGTCGCTGTGGTCACGCACGTACACGTGCGCCACCTGATGATCGGCGACCGCGAAGGCCCGCGACGTCCACGGGTCGAGGTATTCCATGCCGTCCTGGGTGTGCACCGACAGCAGGCCCTCGGTGCGCAGGAGCCGGTTGACGTCGACCGGGCGGCTCACGTCGGTGATGCCGTACTCGGAGAGCGCCACCACGGTGGTGTCCGGCCGGTCGAGCAGCGGCGCCAGCACCTCGTCGAGCGCGGCGGCCGCCCGGGCCGCCTGCGGGCTGGACGGGCCGAAGCGTTGCAGGTCGTAGTCCAGGTGCGGCACGTAGACCAGGGTCAGGTCCGGGTGCCGGGTGTCGAGCAGGTGCCGGGCGGCGTCCACGATCCACCGCGATGACGGGAGCCCGGCGCCGGGACCCCAGTAGGTGAACAGCGGGAACGGCGGCAGCTCGTCGTGCAGCTCCGGCGGGTACGTGTAGCAGTCCGGTTCCTTGCGCCCGTCGGCCCGGTAGATCGGCCGGGGCGTGATGGTCCAGTCGACCTGCGCGCCCATGGCGTACCACCAGCAGACGTTGGCGACGGTGAAGCCGGGCCGGGCCCGCCGCGCCGCCTCCCAGATCTTCTCGCCGCCGACCAGGGCGTTGTGCTGGCGCCAGAACAGCACCTCGCCCAGGTCCCGGAAGTACCAGCCGTTGCCGACGACGCCGTGCCCGGCCGGGGTGAGACCGGTCAGGAAGGTGGACTGCACCGAGCAGGTCACGGCCGGCAGGACCGTGCCCAGCGGCGCCTGGAAGCCGCGGTCGGCGACCGCCCGCAGCCGCGGCATGTGCGCGAGCAGCCGCGGGGTCAGCCCGACGACGTCGAGCACCACCAGCGCGGTCACCGGACGACCTCGGCGGCGAGCAGGTCGCGGGCGAAGGCGAGTTCGGCGGCGATGCCGTCGGCCAGCCCGGCCGCGTCGGCGGGCCGCTGATCCGGCGGCAGGACGTTCCAGGTGTAGGTCTCCACGTCGAAGTGCTCACACTCGGTGACCAGCACGCGGACGGCTTCGCGCAGCACCGGGATCGTCGCGGTGAGCGGTGCGGCCGGCGCGGCGTGCAGCGGCACGTGGTAGTGGATGCGCCACGGTCCGGGCAACCGCTGGTCGAGGGCCTCGTCCAGGTCGTCGGTCGCCGGCCCGAGGCGGGAACGGGTCTGATGCAGGAACCGCGGTTCGACGTAGGACCGCAGGACGTCCACCGACGGGTCCTCGGCCTCCAGTGCGGCGGAGACCTGCACCTTGACGACCGGCACCCCGGCCGACCGCAGCCGGTCCAGCGCCGCCGCCGGCTCCTCCCACGCGCACGCCAGGTGGGCCAGATCCAGGCAGACGCCCAGCCACCGCGTGTCCACCCCGGCCAGCAGCTCGGCGGCCTGCGTGGTGTTCTCGATCAGGCAGCCCGGCTCGGGTTCGAATCCGACGCGCACGGTCCGCCCGGTCGTGGCGGCGAGCCGCTCCAGTCCCCGGGCGAGCTCGTCGAGGTGCCGGTGTGCCGTCGCGGCCCGGCCGGCGTCCCACGGGGTGCGCCAGGCCAGCGGCAGCGTCGAGACCGAGCCGTAGGACGCGGAGTCCGGCATCAGATCGGTCAGGACGGCGGCCAGGTTCAGGGTGTATTCCAGCCGTTGCGGCGAGGTCCAGTCGGGGAGGTAGACGGCGTGCTTGACCACGGGCGCCTGAAACGACGCGTACGGGAAACCGTTGAGGGTGACCACCTCCAGGCCGCGAGCGTCGAGCTCGCGCCGCAACCGGCGGCGCGAGCCGGCCGAGGCGGCCAGCTCGGCCGCCGCGGGCGCGGCCAGCCACAGCCCCAGGCCGAGCGTCGCGGTGTCCAGGCGGCGCCGGATGGGCAGGGCGTACGTGTCGAGCTGCGCGATGACGCCGTCGAGGTCCTCGGCCGGGTGCACATTGGTGCAGTAGCTCAGGTGCATCAGCTGCCTCCGCGCAGGATCGAGTTGCCGGCGAACGTCGCGTCGGTCCCGGCCAGCTCGGACAGGTCGAGCCGGTGCGACTGCCCGTAGAACTCGACCGGGTTGCGCCACAGCACCCGGTCGACGGTGTCCTCGCCGAAGCCGCCGGCCAGCATCGCCTCCCCGGTGCGCCGGGTGAGCAGCGGATCGGAGCGGCCCCAGTCGGCCGCCGAGTTCACCAGCACCCGCTCCGGGCCGTACCGGTGCAGGATCGCCACCATCCGCTCCGGTGACATCTTGGTGTCCGGATAGATGGAGAACCCGAGCCACACCCCGGCGTCGCGGGCCGCCTCGACGGTGACCTCGTTGAGGTGGTCGAGCAGCACCCGGCCCGGGTCGATGCCGGACTCCTTGACCACATCCAGGCTGCGGCGGGTGCCACGGGCCTTGTCCCGGTGCGGGGTGTGCACCAGCGCCGGCAGGTCGTGGTCGAGGGCGAGAGCGAGCTGCGCCGCGAACACCTCGTCCTCGGCCGGGGTCATCGCGTCGTAGCCGATCTCGCCGACCGCGACGACGCCGTCCTTGGCCAGGTAGCGGGGGAGCAGGTCGAGCACCGGGCGGCAGCGCGGGTCGTTGGCCTCCTTCGGGTTCAGCGCGATGGTGGCGTGGTGGCGGACGCCGAACTGGGCGGCCCGGAACGGCTCCCACCCGATCAGCGAGTCGAAGTAGTCGGCGAACGAGCCGGGGTTGGTGCGGGGCTGGCCGAGCCAGAACGCGGGCTCGACCACCGCGCGCACGCCGGCGCCGGCCATCCGCTGGTAGTCGTCGGTGGTGCGTGAGGTCATGTGGATGTGCGGATCGAAGATGCGCATCACGCCTCCTTCAGCTGGTCCAGCAGGGCGAGGGCGTCGGGCGGCAGGTCACGGCCGGCGGCGCGGCGCTCGTCGGCGAAGGCGCGCAGCATGGCGCCCAGCTCGGCGTCGGCCCGCTCGGCGAGCCGGTGCACGCAGGTCAACGGCACATTCATGAAGACGCATTTCAGTACGGCCTGGCGCCACGCCGCCGGGTCGAGACGGTCGGCGTACGGGCCCAGCGCCGCCGCCACCAGACGGGTGTCGTTGGTCCGCAGCGCGTCCTCGAGAAGGGGCACCGCCCGGTCGCCGACCGGCAGCAGCGGAAGGGCTTTCAGCACCGCCAGCTTCTCGGCGGTGTCGCCGTACCGGTAGATGTCGGCGATGTGCTCGGGCGGCAGGACGGAGAGCAGCAGCGCACGCGCCGCCTCGTCGGTCGTCCAGCCGTCGGTCAGCGGTTCGCGCCCGTAACGGCGGCCCGCGGCGGGAAACAGGGTGGCCGCGGTCGCGGGGTTCTCGCTCACCCGGCGCAGGTCGTCGGTGAGCCGGTCACCGAGGTGCTGCCGCAGCGCCTCAAGCGTGGTCATCGGCGGCCTTCCGCAGGAATTCCAGGGACTGCGCGGCCACCGCCGGCGCCGCGTGCGAGTGGCGGGGAAGCTCCACCGAGACCAGGCCTCGGTAGCCGGCGGCGTCCAGCGCGGCCAGCACCGGCGGGAAGTCGATCTCGCCGGCGCCGAATTCGAGGTGCTCGTGCACGCCCCGCCGCATGTCGTCGATCTGCACGTTGACCAGGTGCCCGGCGACGGCGTGGACGCAGTCGGGCACCGGCTGCGGCTCGAGGCAGCGGCAGTGCCCGATGTCGAGGGTGATGCCGAACCCGGGCGGGCGGCCGAGGTCGGCGTGCAGGCGGCGCCAGTCCGCGATGTCGTTCACGAGCATGCCGGGCTCGGGCTCGAAGCCGAGCGGGACACCGGCTTGGGCGGCCGTGTCGACGATCCGCCGGCAGCCCTCGACGAGACGGTCCCACCCGCTCGCCGGGCCGATGCCGGCCCAGAACGAGACGGCCTCCGCGCCCAGGTCGGCGCCCACCCGGACGGCGCGGCGCAGGTAGTCGATCCGCGGGGCCGGGTCGTCGTCCATCAGCGTGGGTGCGTGCTTGCGCCACGGGTCGAGCAGGTAGCGGGCGCCGGTCTCGATGACCACGGCCAGGCCCAGCCGGTCGAGGTCGGCGGCCACCTCGGCGGTGCGCCGGGCCAGGTCCGCGCCGAAGGGGTCGAGATGATGGGTGTCCAGTGTCAGCGCGACCCCGTCGTAGCCGAGATCGGCGATGACCCGCAGGGCCTCGGGCAGCCGGTGGTTGGTGAAGCCGTTGGTGCCGTAACCGAATCTCATGTCGGGGACACCTTCCGGGCCAGGCGCCGGCCGAGTGGGGCGGCGAGAGCGACGGCCAGCCCGAGCGCCGGCCGCCCGGCCCGCGCGATGAGCGCGCCCTGCAGCGGCGGGAGGCCG